>NZ_JAWJTG010000038.1:0-45739 GCF_032911605.1 Stenotrophomonas mexicanensis | reverse complement strand
ACCCGCGACCTCCGGCGTGACAGGCCAGCATTCTAACCAGCTGAACTACCGCTCCACACTCAAACTTTTACCGCGGTGCTGTGGTGGGTGCTGAGGGTTTCGAACCCCCGACCCTCTCCGTGTAAAGGAGACGCTCTACCGCTGAGCTAAGCACCCCAGCGAGCCGCTTAGTTTACAGCATCCTTCAGGGCCTTACCAGCCTTGAACGACGGATTCTTCGAAGCAGCGATCTTGATGGTGTCGCCGGTCTTCGGGTTGCGGCCGGTGCGGGCAGCACGGTCGCGGACCTGGAAGGTACCGAAGCCAACCAGGGTGACCGCATCGCCGTCCTTCAGCGCCTTGGTGACGGCAGCAACGACGGCATCGACAGCGCGGCTGGACTCGGCCTTGGTCAGGTCGGCAGCTTCAGCAACGGCATCGATCAATTCGGTCTTGTTCATTCTCTACAACTCCTTTGGCGGTGGGTTCCGCTTATTCGACAGGGAAGCAACCGCACGCCTTCTGCATGCGGCCGCCATGTGGAAACGGTTCGCCGATTCAGTCATCGCTGACAGCGATCACTCATTCGCGAGTGCTGCTTTTATACCAGTGGCCCTACCCCCACGCAAGCTGGAAAGCCAGCAACGACGCGGGTTTCGGGCCATCGGACAGCGCGCGTCAATGCTTGACGCGCGCGCTTCCACTCGGTTTGGCCTTGCTGCGCACCGTGACACGCTGCGCACTCTTGCGCGCCTTCTTCGGTGCCAGCGGGCGCTCCAGCGCCAGGTCCAGGACTTCTTCGATGTACTTCACCGGCACGATCTCCAGATCGCGGGTGACGTTGGCCGGAATGTCTGCAAGGTCCTTGCGGTTCTCTTCCGGAATGATGACCGTGCGGATACCACCGCGCAGTGCGGCCAGCAGTTTCTCCTTCAAGCCACCGATGGCGGTGACACGACCACGCAGGGTGATCTCACCGGTCATCGCCACGTCGGCACGCACCGGCACCTTGGTCAGCATCGACACCAGCGAGGTGACCATTGCCGCACCGGCACTCGGTCCGTCCTTCGGCGTGGCACCATCGGGCACATGCAGGTGCACGTCGTGCTTCTGCAGGAAGTCGCTGTCGATGCCGAAGCCGACCGCGCGCGAACGCACCACCGACAACGCCGCCGACGCCGATTCCTTCATCACGTTGCCGAGCTGGCCGGTCAGGATCAGCTGGCCCTTGCCCGGCACCAGCGTCGATTCGATCTGCAGCAGATCGCCACCGACTTCGGTCCACGCCAGGCCGGTGACCAGGCCGATCTCGTTCTCTTCCTCGGCGCGGCCGAAATCGAAGCGACGCACACCCAGGTACTTGTCCAGGTTCTTGCTGGACACGCTCACCAGCGCCTTGGACTTCTTCGCGCCCTTCTTCGCCTTCACCGGCTGCGGGCCGGCCAGCGCGATCTCCTTCACCACCTTGCGGCAGATCTTGGCGATCTCGCGTTCCAGGTTGCGCACGCCCGATTCGCGCGTGTAGTAGCGCACGATGTCCTGGATCGCATCGCTGCCGATCTCCAGTTCTTCCGGCTGCAGGCCGTTGGCCTTGATCTGCTTCGGCACCAGGTAGCGGGTGGCGATGTTGAGCTTCTCGTCCTCGGTGTAGCCGGGGATGCGGATCACTTCCATACGGTCCAGCAGCGGGCCGGGAATATTGAGCGAGTTCGAGGTGGCCACGAACATCACTTCGGACAGGTCCAGGTCCACTTCCAGGTAGTGGTCGTTGAACGCGTTGTTCTGCTCCGGGTCGAGCACTTCCAGCAGCGCCGACGACGGATCGCCACGGAAGTCCATCGACATCTTGTCGATCTCGTCGAGCACGAACAGCGGGTTCTTGCTGCCGACCTTGTTGAGGTTCTGCACGATGCGGCCCGGCATCGAACCAACGTAGGTACGACGGTGGCCACGGATCTCGGCTTCATCGCGAACGCCGCCCAGCGACATGCGCACGAACTTGCGGTTGGTAGCCTTGGCGATGGACTGGCCGAGCGAGGTCTTGCCCACGCCCGGCGGCCCGACCAGGCACAGGATCGGGCCCTTCATCTGCTTCACGCGCGACTGCACCGCCAGGTATTCAAGGATGCGCTCCTTGACCTTCTCCAGGCCGTAGTGGTCGGCGTCGAGGGTGTCCTGTGCGGCCTTCAGGTCCTTGCGCACCTTGCTGCGCTTCTTCCACGGCACGCCCAGCAACCACTCCAGGTAGTTGCGCACGACCGCCGCTTCGGCCGACATCGGCGACATCTGCTTGAGCTTGTTCAGTTCATTGCGTGCCTTGGCTTCAACCGCCTTCGGCATGCCGGCTTCGGCGATCTTGCGGGCCAGCTCTTCCAGCTCGCCCGGTGCATCGTCCAGGTCACCCAGTTCCTTCTGGATGGCCTTCATCTGCTCGTTGAGGTAGTACTCGCGCTGGCTCTTTTCCATCTGCGACTTCACGCGGCCACGGATGCGCTTTTCCATCTGCTGCACGTCGATCTCACCATCGACCAGGCCGACCAGCATCTCCAGGCGGTCACCGACGGCCAGCGTTTCCAGCAGGCGCTGCTTGTCGGCCAGGCGCACGCTGATGTGCGCGGCGATGGTGTCGGCCAGGCGGGCCGGCTCATCGATGCCCGACAACGTCTGCAGCAGCTCCGGCGGCAGCTTGCGATTGGTCTTCACGTACTGCTCGAACAGCGACATCAGCGAGCGGGCGATCGCCTCCACCTCGCGTGCTTCGCGCTCGTCGGTGGCGTCGATCTCCACGGCCTGGCCGTGCAGCGAACCGTTACGCTCGTCGACGTGGGTGACCTGCACGCGCGACAGGCCTTCGACCAGCACCTTGATGGTGCCGTCGGGCAGCTTCAGCAGCTGCAGCACCTGCGCCAGCGTACCGACCTGGTAGAGGTCGGCCGCATGCGGGTCGTCGGTCTCGGCCGACTTCTGCGCCAGCAGCAGGATGCGCTTGTCCGATTCCATTGCCTGTTCGAGCGCGTGCATGGACTTGTCACGGCCGACGAACAGCGGGATGACCATGTGCGGGAACACCACTACGTCGCGCAGCGGCAGGACCGGCAGGTCGAGGGTTTCACTTGGGGAACGGGCCATGGGGGCTCCAGGGAAGGGGAAAACCGCCTCCGGGAGGGCATCTTCCGGAGACAAAAAAAGCCGATGGCCCCGTTATGGGGCCATCGGCTTTCAGATGCAAGGCATTCCTTGAAAATCCTTTCCAATCAACAACCTGGAAGGATCACTCGGCGCCTGCGGCCTTCTGTTCAGGGGCCGCCGGGGTCTGGTAGATCAGGTACGGCTCGGACTTGTGCTCGATCACCGACTCGTCCACCACCACCTTGCTGACGTTTTCCTGCGACGGCAGGTCGTACATGGTGTCCAGCAGGACCGATTCGACGATGGTGCGCAGGCCGCGTGCACCGGTCTTGCGCTTGAGCGCCTTCCTGGCGATGGCCGACAACGCGTCCGGACGGAACTCCAGCTCGACGTTCTCCATCTCGAACAGCTTCTTGAACTGCTTGGTGATGGCGTTCTTCGGCTCGGTCAGGATCCTGATCAGGGCCGGCTCGTCCAGCTCCTCCAGGGTCGCCACCACCGGCAGGCGGCCAACGAACTCGGGGATCAGGCCGAACTTGATCAGGTCTTCCGGCTCGACTTCGGCCAGCACCTTGCCCACTTCCTGCTTGCGCTCGCTGCTCTTCACCTTGGCGCCGAAGCCGATGCTGCCGACGTCGGTGGAACGGGCCTGGATCACCTTGTCCAGCCCGGCGAACGCGCCGCCGCAGATGAACAGGATGTTCTTGGTGTCCACCTGCAGGAATTCCTGCTGCGGGTGCTTGCGGCCGCCCTGCGGCGGAACGCTGGCCACGGTGCCTTCGATCAGCTTCAGCAGGGCCTGCTGCACGCCTTCGCCGGACACATCGCGGGTGATCGACGGGTTCTCGCTCTTGCGCGAGATCTTGTCGATTTCATCGATGTAGACGATGCCCTGCTGCGCCTTCTCGACGTCGTAGTCGCACTTCTGCAGCAGCTTCTGGATGATGTTCTCCACGTCCTCGCCCACGTAACCGGCTTCGGTCAGCGTGGTGGCGTCGGCCATGGTGAACGGCACGTTGAGCAGGCGGGCCAGGGTCTCGGCCAGCAGCGTCTTGCCCGAACCGGTCGGGCCGACCAGCAGGATGTTCGACTTCGCCAGTTCGACGTCGTCGTTCTTCTGCCGGCTCTCGATGCGCTTGTAGTGGTTGTACACGGCCACGGCCAAGGTGCGCTTGGCGCGGTTCTGGCCGATCACGTACTGGTCGAGGACCTCGAGGATCTCGCGCGGCTTGGGCAGCGAACTGCGCGCCGACTGCGCCTTTTCCTCAAGTTCCTCACGGATGATGTCGTTGCACAGCTCCACGCACTCATCGCAGATGAATACGCTCGGACCCGCAATCAGCTTGCGCACTTCATGCTGGCTCTTGCCGCAGAAAGAGCAGTAGAGGATCTTGCCGGTGTCCGTGGAACGACCTTGGCGGTCTTCGCTCATGCTTCGCTTACCCAGTTACCCCACCCGCTGAACGGGGGTTCGATTCGAGAATAGCACAGGGCCGAGGGGACACCAGTCCCGCCCGACCCTGCAGGAACGGGGCCTCCCTGGCCCCGTGATGGCCGGTCAGCCGGCCTGGATCGACTCGTCCGGACGACGCTCCAGGACCTGGTCGACCAGACCATAGGCCTGCGCCTCGAAGGCGCTCTTGAAGTTGTCGCGCTCGGTGTCGCGGGCGATCGTCTCCAGCGACTGGCCGGTGTGCTTGGCCAGCACCTCGTTCAGGCGCGAACGCAGGGTCAGGATCTCACGCGCGTGGATGTCGATGTCGGTGGCCTGGCCCTGGTAGCCACCCAGCGGCTGGTGGATCATCACGCGCGAGTTCGGCAGCGCATAGCGCTTGCCAGCTTCGCCCGCGGCCAGCAGCAGGGCGCCCATCGAGGCGGCCTGGCCGATGCAGGTGGTGCTCACATTCGGCTTGATGTACTGCATGGTGTCGTAGATCGCCATGCCGGCGGTGACCACGCCACCCGGCGAGTTGATGTAGATGTTGATGTCCTTTTCCGGGTTCTCCGACTCCAGGAACAGCAACTGCGCCACCACCACGTTGGCCATGTGATCGTCGATCGGGCCCACGAGGAAGATCAGGCGCTCCTTCAACAGGCGCGAATAGATGTCGTAGGCACGCTCGCCGCGGCTGGTCTGCTCGACCACCATCGGAACCAGGTTCAGGGCTTTGGTTCGGTTGTCCATTACGTGAGGTACCTATCTTGGGGGGCAACAACCCCGCGCCGGCAAAGGCGCGGGGCATCCGGTGATCCGCCCGGGCTTACTGGCGGATCGCGTCCTGGAACGACAGCTTCTCTTCGGTGTGCTGGGCACGCTCGGCGATCCAGTCGATCACCTGCTCTTCCATCACACGGTTCTGCAGGCCAGACATCAGCTGGGGGTCGTTGCGGTACATCTCAATGACCTGTTCCGGCTCTTCGTAGGTCGAAGCGATCAGACGCATCGTTTCGTTCAGGCGCTTGGCTTCCAGGCGCAGGTCGTTGATGCGGGCCACTTCACCGACCAGCAGGCCGACCAGCACGCGCTTGGCGGCCGCTTCCTTGAAGCCTTCGTGGGCATCGGCCGGGATCTCGCCGACGTTCTGGCCGTTGCGGCGGATCTGCTCGACCTGCTGGGCCAGCATGGCGCGGGCTTCGTTCTCGACCAGGCGCGGCGGCATTTCCACCGACGAGTAGGCGGCGATCAGCTGCTCGCCCACTTCGCGGCGCAGGCGGTTCATCAGAGCGCCCTTCAGCTCGCGCTCCAGGTTGGCGCGGATGTCGCTGCGGAACTGCTCGACGTCGCCGCCCTTCACGCCGAAGCTCTTGATGAAGGCTTCGTCGACCGCCGGCACAACCGGCTCGGACACTTCGGCGACCTTGACGGTGACCTGCACGGTCTTGCCGGCCAGCACCGGCACGCGCCAGTCAGCCGGGAACTCGACGTCCAGGGTCTTTTCTTCGCCCTTGGCCAGGCCGACCAGGCCCTTTTCGATGGTGTCGAACATCATGCCCTGGCCGAGCACGATCGAACCCTTCTCGGTGCCTTCGGCCGGCAGGCGCTCTTCGCCGGCCTGCGACCAGGTTTCCACCGCGACCAGGTCACCGTCCTGCGCGCCACGGCTGACCGGGGCCCAGGTACGACGCTGGTTCTGCAGGTTTTCGATCATCTGGTCGATGTCGGCGTCGGTGATCTCGGCGCTGTGGCGCACGACGGTCAGCTTGCTGACGTCGATGTCGCCGAAGTCCGGCACCACTTCCACGGTGGCCACGAAGGAGAATTCACCCTCGTCGCCCTTGTCGATGCGCGGGCTGCCGACGATGCGCAGGTCGTGCTCACGCACGGCGGCATCGAAGGTTTCGCGCAGCAGGCCGTCCAGCGCCTCGCCACGGACCTGCGCGCCGAAGCGCTGCTCGATCACCTTGGCCGGCACCTTGCCCGGACGGAAACCCTTGATGCGGGTGGTACGGGCGATTTCGCCCAGGCGGCCGACGATGTGGCTCTGCAGACGCTCTTCCGGCAGCGAGAAGCTCAGGCGGCGTTCCAGGTTGCCGGTGGATTCGATCGAAGCTTGCATGTTGACTCCTGCCACCGGTGGCCCACGCCCCCGGCTCGATGATTGGGATGAAACGGTTGTAAGGACACGACGTCTGGGACGCGCCTGCTTGCCGCAGCCCTTTAGTTTCGCCCAATTCGGCCTGCACTGCCAGCGCGTGCCGGTCAAGGGGGCGCAGATGGCCCAATCAGGGCGGGGACAGGCCGGCACTGGTGCGAAAGGGGGGACTCGAACCCCCACGCCTTGCGGCACTGGAACCTAAATCCAGGGCGTCTACCAATTCCGCCACTTTCGCGTGGCCGGCTCAGGCGTTCATTGTCGCAGGCGGGGGCAGGAAGCGGAAGGCCTGCACAAAACTGAATCTGCCGCGATGGCCGCGCCCCCTGCATCGCTGCCGCCCCGGCGGGCGCACCGCCCGCCAGGACGACTGCGGCTTACTGCTGCGGTACAGCGCGGGCCGGTGCCATGCCTGCATGTTCGGCGGGCGCCTCCCCCTTGCGGATCTCCACGCCCCCGTCGTCGGTACGGCGCAGGGCCACCGACTCAGGCATTACCTTGCGCACATCCACCGAACCGTCCGCATTGCGCTGCACATCCACCGCGTCAGGCAGGACCTCCGCTTCCGCAGGCTGAGCCGGCTGCATCTGCATGGCGTCACCCACCGGGCGCGCCGGAGTGCTCTCCGTGCCCGCATCGCGTTCAACGGTCTTCGCGGGATCATTGGCCGGCGCGCAGGCAGCCAGCGCCATCAACGCGAAGGGAACCCACAGCGTGCGGTGCAATCGATTGATATCAGCCATCAACATCTTCCTTCGTGCATGCGCCTTCGGCGCGGAAGATCCATTGGGTGCGATGCAGGAAGGATGCGGTGAGAAGCAGCGCACAGCATTGAAAACACTGATGACGCGTATGCCCCTGATTTCAGCATCGCTTCAGTAGATCCACGCCATGCGCCGTTTCAGTAGATGAAATGCCACCCGGCGTGCAGGCAAGAAAAAAGCCACTTGGCGAACCAAGTGGGAAGCTGCCGCGCATTCGCGCCGCAGCCCCACGCTTTGCGCGGCAAACCGCGGGCCCCACTTCATCAGCCCCCACATCCCCGCGGCTTTGCCGCGCCCCCTTGACTCAAGGGGGCTCCACACCAGCCAGCGCATAGACATCCGCACGCCCAACCCGGCGCACAGACAAGAAAAAAGCCACTTGGCGAACCAAGTGGCTTTCGTCTGGTGGGCTGTCAAGGATTCGAACCTTGGACCTATTGATTAAGAGTCAACTGCTCTACCAACTGAGCTAACAGCCCGAAATCGGGGCGCGAATTATGACCCGATCCGCTCGGTGGGTGCAAGCACTTTTTTCAACATCGTTGAAACCAGCACTGCGGTCCCGCTGCGTTGCAGATCCACGGCCAGGTGAGGCTCTGCAACCTGTGAGCCATCGGAACGATGGGAGTCACACTTAAAAGAAAAAAGCCACCTGGGATACCAGGTGGCTTCTGTCTTGGTGGGCCGTCAAGGATTCGAACCTTGGACCTATTGATTAAGAGTCAACTGCTCTACCAACTGAGCTAACGGCCCGTGAAACTCAGACGCACATTGTAGCGTGCTTTCTGTTTATTGCAATACCGTTTCGGCTGCGCCGATGCGGTTGAAACAGTGGGGTGGCTGAGGGGATTCGAACCCCCGACCACCGGAATCACAATCCGGTACTCTAACCAACTGAGCTACAGCCACCACTGAAACTTTCGCTCCATCGCCGATGAGACTGACGCTGGACCTTGATGCTTTGCTACCGGGTGGAACCAGAAGTCCGCCCCCTGAAGCGAGTCCGGCATTTTCCGGGAGTCGCGAAGGAATTGCAAGCACTTCTTCACATTGATGTGCAGGGGCAGGGCCAAGGCTTGCCGTTCTCCCCCACCCCTTGTTCAACCCAACGATGCCACTGCTGCGTCGGCAGTCACCACACCACGCCTGGTGCACGGTGGATCAGAGGGCGGCTGCCCATTTGGAGCATCGCGTTGAACGATTCCGCATTGCCGGAAACGCGGCAAGTGATCGACGACGCACCTCATTGCTCGGGCGTTGATCTTCGGCAGAGAAGATGAGGCACCGCGATCCATCGGCAACATCAAACCGCCGACAAGCCGCATGCGCCTGGAAATGACCAGATGCCGCGTGCCATCGCGTTCCTCGACGTTGAGGTCCGCGCATCGATCGCGTCGAACAACGCCTGGAAGCAGCCCGCCACCCGCTTCGCCTGACTCGCGCCTGCCCGCCTCGCCCGCTTTCGCCGAGTGAACACAAAGTGAATGAATCGTGAACAAATCCGGAATGCGAATGGGGGAGATCTGTTCATGCAACGTTAGCTGCTGACATGGAACGCGGCGCTCGCGTTTGCAACCATGCCGGTTCCTGCAACGAAGGTGAGATCAGTAAATGAGAAAGCGGCTAATCGGATTCGTCACGCTGGCAGCGGCACTGGCAGTGGCAGCCGTTGCAGTCTCCAGCTATCGGCAGCAGGAGACGGCTGGCACCACACCGCAGGAATCCGACAGCAGCGGAAGCCAGCAAGGCACGCCTGCTCATGGAGAGCAGCTTCCAGCATCACGCGCAACGGCCGCACAGACGCTTGAAAGCGAGAACAAGATTCCTCGGGGCTCGTACAAGGCAGTGGGACCGAAAGCCTACGAAATCGTCAGGGCAAATGAATTCCGCCCTGCTGGTGACGCGCTCGCCCACGTCAAGCAACTGATGCAGCGCTCCGAATCTGGAGATGCCACGGCGACCTACGAAATCTATCGGACCGTCGAGCAATGCCAGACCTTCATTTCCGATCGCGCTGACAAGCTGGCCGATTCAGCTGCCAGCGTCGGGTCGGGCAACTGGTTCCTGGAAAGATCCGAGCGAATCCTCAAGGAGTGCGAGTCACTCGCTCTGGATCAGGACATCTATCACGCCGATTGGCTCTCGAAAGCCGCCGCCATGGGCTCGCAGGAAGCGATGCGCGCCTACTCACTCTCTCCAGAGAAGGCCATCGGTTCGCTTGATGACGCCATCCGTGACCCGGCGAAGCTTGAGGCATGGAAGGAAACAGCCACCGGGTATCTGCGCGAGCTGGAAGCACAGGGGAACGTCAACGTCATCAGCGACATGGCAATGGCCTACACCTACGGCGGCATCGTTCCTGCAGATCCTGTCGCCGCCCTGGCATACACCCGCGTCCTCAACAGACTGGACCCGCGATTCGCCACAACCAATGACATTGCAACCCGTGAGAAAAACCTGAGCAGCCAACAGAAAGAAACAGCCCGCCTGTCATCCAACGAGATCTTCAAGAACTGTTGCATCCCACGATAAGGACATATTGTGAAAGCTAGACTGATTGGGATTATCCCTTCGCTTGGTAGAAGCTCCATCCCCGCCGTTGCAGGCGTCCTGCTGTTCATGGCGGCAGGGAGTGTTCAAGCGAAAAAGCTTCCTGGCGTCATCAACTGCACCGCCGGGTGCACGCTGGCAACCCCCTATCCGGACCCGGTGACCAACCAGCAGCTTTCCCAAGAGGTTGCAAAGCTCAACGACGGGCGGACAACCGTGTGGACAGCCCAGACCCGAGTCCAGTCAGGCGACGTCCTGACCGTCTGCAACGGCATTTCCTGCGTCAACTACACCTGGCGAAACGGGAAATTCGATTCCGGTGAAGTCATCTCGACCGTTCTTCCGCCCAACTCCCAGGGTGGCGGCGGCGGTGGTGGTGGCGGCGGCGGCGGTGGCGGTGGTGGCAGCGGCCCGATCGGCGGCGGCTGCTACGGCAACTGCGGCGGCGGCAAGGTCCGGGTAGGCGAGCTGGAACAGATGTAACCCACCGCACCGCGACACAAAGAAAAAAGGCCAGCGCAGTGCGCTGGCCTTTTTCGTTGCCCGTTCCGCTACGACCAAGCCGCCACACTCACGGAGACGCCGAGTCAAAACGGAGCTGAATTCAGTAAGCCATTGATTCCAATGGCGCGCCCGACAGGAATCGAACCTGTAACCGCCGGCTTAGAAGGCCGGTGCTCTATCCAGTTGAGCTACGGGCGCCCAGACCGAACGGTGTCCAATCCGACATGGCGTGGGATTGGTCGGGGTAGAGGGATTCGAACCCCCGACATCCTGCTCCCAAAGCAGGCGCGCTACCAGACTGCGCTATACCCCGATCTTGCAATCCCCTCGGGCCGGGCCCGGGGAGCTCGCCATTGTCGCCAAGCGCATCGCGAACTGTCAACGCGGGATGTGCAGGCCTGACGCCTGCCACAGCGCCGGAAGCAGTCATCGGCTATGCTCGCGACCATCGGCCGGATGGCCGTCCTGACCTTCATTCGCACGGAGAACGCGCATGCGCAGCGGCAACCCGGCTCTTTCCGAGTCCACCTTCCTCGACCTTGCCAGTGGCTCGGTGGTGACCAGCCCCGACCAGGCCATGACCCTCAACGGCACCGTCAACAAGACCGGCTTCCTGCTGCTGTTGACCGTGCTGACCGCCGCCTTCGCCTGGAACCAGACCATCGATGACTACGGCCAGGTCATGGCCGGCGCCAAGCTGTATGCCATGGGCGGCGCCATCGGTGGCCTGGTGCTGGCACTGATCACCGTGTTCAAGAAGGAGTGGTCGCCGGTCACCGCACCGATGTACGCGTTGGTGGAAGGCCTGTTCCTCGGCGCCATCTCGGCCGTGTTCAACGCCAAGTTCCCGGGCATCGTGTTCCAGGCCGTGCTGCTGACCTTCGGCACACTGTTCGCGCTGCTGTTCGCGTACCGCAGCGGCCTGATCAAGGCCACCGAGAACTTCAAGATGGGCGTGGTCGCAGCGACCGGCGGCATCGCCCTGCTCTACCTGGCCTCGTTCGTGCTGGGCTTCTTCAACATCGACGTGCCGGTGATCCACGACTCCAGCTGGCTGGGCATCGCCTTCAGCCTGTTCGTGGTCGTCGTGGCCGCGTTGAACCTGGTGCTGGATTTCGACTTCATCGAATCCGGGGTGGCCCAGCGCGCACCGAAGTACATGGAGTGGTATGGCGCATTCGGCCTGATGGTGACCCTGGTCTGGCTGTATGTGGAGTTCCTGCGCCTGCTGTCGAAGATCCAGCAGCGCTGAGCCGCAACATGCCATAGACGACAAAGGGCGCCCTTCGTGGCGCCCTTTGTCGTTCTTCCCTCAGCGCGCCAGCAGTACCGGCAGCGACGACGCCAGCAACGCGATGCCTGACGCGGTCAGCAGGCCCAGCACGACCTGCCGGAAGCGTGCCTCGCTGATGCCGATGTAGACCCGCGCGCCCAGCAGGGTCGGTACCAGCATGGCCGGTGCCACGATGGCGAAGTACGGCAACATCTGCCGGCTCACCAGGCCGCTGCCGACATAGGTGGCCATGGTCACCGCCAGCATCGCCAGGTTGAAGTTCTGGATGACCGCGCGCTGCTCGTCCTTGCCGAAGCCTCGCAGGGTGCTCCACAACGTCGGCACCGGCCCGGCAAAGCCGCCGATGCCACTGAGCACGCCACCGGCCATGCCAGCAATCGCATCACCGATACGGCCGCCGACGCGGACCGGAGGCAACGAGCGCGCCATCAGCATCACCGGGCACCACAGCGCCAGGAAGCCACCCAGCAGCGCCTTGAACCAGTCCATGTCCAGCCGTGGCAGCACCGTCACGCCCAGCGGAATGCCGGCCAGCCCACCCAGCACGAACGGCAGCAGCAGGCGCAGGTTGAAACCGCGGCGCACGGTGAACACTGCGACCAGCTGCCCGACCAGCGCACCAAACACCGAAAGCGTCGCCGCCAGCCGCGGCTCCAGTCCCCACGCCCAGAACGACATCGCCACCATGCCGAAGGCGAAGCCGGACAGGCCCTGCACGAATCCGGCGACGATCGCGCCCAACGCGACCAGCAGATACACCGACTCCATCACCACCCCGGTTGCAGCCGCGCGACTACCCTGCCGCGCCCACCTGTGCAGCGTAGTGCGCCGCAAGGTGCTCGACCAGCGCGCGCACCTTCGGCGCCAACGCCCGCGCGTGCGGATACAGCGCGAAGTAGCGCCGCTGTCCGGCGTGCCAGGCGGGCAGCACACGGATCAGGCGGCCGGCACGCAGGTCCTCCTGCACGGTCAGCGCAGTGAACAGGCTGATGCCCATGCCAGCCAACGCAGCGGCATACAACGCTGGCGTCGCATCCACCCGCAGGCGCTGCCCCGCCTCGATGCTCGCGGCGGCACCGCGTGGCCCCTGCAGCTGCCAGGGCGACATCGCCGCTGTGGGACTGAAACCCAGCAGCGTGTGCTGTGCGAGGTCCGAAGCCTGCCGGGGCAGACCGTGCCGCGCCAGATAGGCCGGTGCGGCGACCAGGATGCGTGGGCAGCTGGCCAGCTCGCGCGCGACCAGCTGGCTGTCCGGCAAGGAAGGCGCGATGCGCAGCGCCAGGTCGAAGCCGCCCCCGACCACATCAACCAGCTGGTCGTCGGCGGAAAGATCCAGCGTGACCTGTGGATAGCGCTGCAGGAACGACGGCAACCAATGCGGCAGCTCCTGGCTGGCGACCACCTGCGGCACGCTGATCCGCACGGTGCCGCTGGGCTGTGCCTGCCCTGCGCGTGCGCGGTCATCCGCCTCCTGCAGGCGATCCAGCAGCGCTGCCGCCTCGCGGTAGTAGTCGCGACCGGCTTCGGTCAGTGACAGCCTGCGGCTGTTGCGATCGAGCAGTCGAACCTGCAGATGTTCTTCCAGCTGCCGCAGTTGCCGTGACATCGCCGAATGGGTGGTACCCAGTCGTTCGGCGGCGGCGGTGAAACTGCCTGCATCGACGATGGCGCGCAGCGCACGCAGGGCGGCGAAATGGTCCATCGGCGGGCGGCTCCAGGTGGCGGGGCCCGCGGCGTGCGGGCCCCGTCAGCTTATCAAGCGCCGTCGCCGGCCTTGCGCACCGGCAGTGCCAGGATCGCGTCAGTCGCCATGACATCGCCGAAGGTGTCCTCAATCTGCGCCAGCGAGGCGTCATGCAGCGCGCGATGACCGATGCGCTGGCCTCCGGCAAGATCCAGATCACGGCTGGCAGTTGCATCGGACGACACGATGACGCGGTAGCCACGCGGTGCCGCTGCGGCATCGCGGGCGGCACCTGCCACGCAGGCATGGGTCTGCAGGCCGGTGACGATCAGGGTGTCGATGCCGGCATCCTTCAGCACCTGGTCGAGCACTGCGGCCGAGTCACCGGCGAACACGCTGACGTTGTCCTTCTGCACCACGGTCTCGCCCTTGCGCGGCTGCAGGTCGCGATGGAAGGCGGCATTGACGCTGCCCTGCGCGAACAGCGGCGCACCCGCCGGCAACACGTGCTGCACATGGATCACGCGGATGCCGTGGGCATCGGCGAACTCGACCACCCGCTTCGCCTGCCGCAGTGCGGCCACGCCATCGGGGATGACCATGCGGCCACCGGCGAAGCCCGGCGCAGCGCTGCCGTCGAAGTATTCGTTCTGGAAGTCGATCACCAGCACGGCGGTCTTCGCCGCATCCAGCGAAGCCACAACGGGTGCACCAGCCATGTGGCGGATGGTGGGATGGGCCGGTTCGGCAGCGGTGACGGGGGTAACGGTGGCCATGCCGATCAGGCTGGCCAGACCAAAGGCGGTGAGGTTCATGTTCAAGCTCCTGTGCGGTGGAAAGTGGGCACATGATGCGGAGCGGACGGCGCACGAACCAGCCATGTAAAAGCACATGATCTGTGCAAATTTCGCACAGACGATCCCCTGTAGAGCCACCCCATGGGTGGCTGCGGACCAAAGCCCCGCCATCCACGCATGGCGTGGATCTACCGAGCCGACCCACAACGCAACGGGGCGCCCGAAGGCGCCCCGCTGTGGTTCCGTCAAGGAACGCCGGCCGCTTACAGGCGGCTGGCGATGGCCTGGGCAAAGCTCATGGTGGTGCCGGTGCCGCCCAGGTCGCCGGTCAGCGAATCCTTGGCTTCCATGGTCGCCACGATGGCCTTGCGCAGGCGCTCGGCATTTTCCGGCTGGCCGACATGGTCCAGCATCTGCGCCGCTGCCAGCAGCAGCGCGCACGGATTGGCCTTGCCCTGGCCAGCGATGTCCGGCGCAGTGCCGTGCACGGCTTCGAAGATCGCCGCGTCCTTGCCGATGTTGGCACCCGGGGCCAGGCCCAGGCCGCCGACGAGGCCGGCGCACAGGTCGGAGATGATGTCGCCGAACAGGTTGGTGGTGACGATCACGTCGAACTGTTCCGGACGCATCACCAGCTGCATGCAGCAGTTGTCGACGATCATTTCCTGGAATTCGATGTCCGGGTACTGCGCAGCCACTTCACGGGCGACATTCAGGAACAGGCCCGAGGTCGACTTGATGATGTTGGCCTTGTGTACGGCGGTGACCTTCTTGCGGCCGGTGCTCTTGGCCAGCTCGAAGGCGTAGCGCACGATGCGCTCGGAGCCCTTGCGGGTGATGCGGGTGCCGGAGAAGGCGGTCTCGCCGTCGGCCGACACTTCCTGGCCTTCGGCCAGGTAGGCACCTTCGGTATTCTCACGCACGGTGATCAGGTCGACGTTGTCGAAACGCGACTTGGTGTTCGGGAAGGTGTGGGCCGGACGCACATTGGCGTACAGGTCGAAGTGACGGCGCAGGCTGACGTTGATCGAGGTGAAGCCACCACCGACCGGGGTGGTCAGCGGGCTCTTCAGCGCGACCTTGTTGCGCGCGATCGATTCCAGGGTCACCGCCGGCATCAGGTCGCCGTGCTTTTCCAGGGCCACCAGGCCGGCGTCGGCGTCTTCGTACTCCAGGCCAGTCTTGAGCTGGTCGAGCACGAACAGGGTAGCGTCCATGATTTCCGGGCCAATGCCGTCGCCGCGGATGACCGTAATTTTCTGCGTCATTGATCGATGTTCCGAACAGGGGGAAAAACGCCGTCCGGACGTGCCCGGAAACGCCGGCGCAAAGGAAGTTTCACCGGCAATTATGCCTGAGCCGGGGCCGAGGTCCCAAATAGACCATGGTCCCAGTGCCCGGCTCAGGCAGAATTGCCCGCGCATCCCACCTTATCCCCGCGCCTGTCGGCGCGCCCCCTTGAACAACAAGGGGGCTCCTGGGCTGTGGGATCACGGGGAAGGCGCCCCGCACGTCCGGTAGTGCCGGCCGCTGGCCGGCAACCTCGGCCATGTGGGGTTCACGGGATGCCGGCCAGCGGCCGGCACTACCGGGAGGGCCGCAGACCCCGGTTCCCGGCGCCCGTCAGGTTCAGTGCGCGTGCGCTTCCGGGGCGGCGGCGCCGCCTTCGAGCTGGTCGAGGAAGTCGACCGCGCGGCGCAGGTGCGGGATCACGATGGAACCGCCCACCACCAGGCCGACCGAGAAGGTCTCGAAGAACTCTTCTCGGGTCACCCCGGCGTCCTTGCACTGGGCCACGTGGTAGCTGATGCAGTCGTCGCAGCGCAGCACCATCGAGGCCACCAGGCCCAGCAGTTCCTTGGTCTTCACATCCAGCGCGCCGGCCTGGTAGGTCTGCGTGTCCAGCGCGAAGAAGCGGCGCACCACCTGGTTCGGCTCGCCCAGGATCCGCTCGTTCATGCGCTTGCGGAAGTCGGTGAACTCGGCGATGCGGTCCTTGCTGCCGTCGTCGGCCGCGCTCATGCCTGGCCCTGCCCGACCAGCAGCGGCTCGAGCTTGCCTTCACGGTGCAGGGCCATCATGTCGTCGTAGCCGCCCACGTGGACGTCGCCGACGAAGATCTGCGGCACGCTGGTACGGCGGGTCAGTGCCATCATCTTCTCGCGCTCGACCGGGTCCAGGTCGATGCGGACCTCGGTCCACTGCTGGCCCTTGCTCTTCAGGAAGTTCTTGGCGGCCACGCAGTACGGGCAGACGGCGGTGGAATAGATGGTGATGGCGGGGGCACCGCCGGCGGTCTGGGCTGTCACGGGAAACTCCACGATGGATCGACGGTCTACATATGGTACCGGTGCGCTGGAATTTCCACGCCACGGCCGCAACACTGTGGATTAACGAATGGTTGCCCCCCACCCTGCCACGCTTGGCGCGCCCTGCCCGAGGACCCACTGCTTGCGAGCCCTGCTGCTGACTACCGCCGTCACCCTGGCCCTGGCCATGCCGCTGGCCCAGGCCCAGGAGAAGCTGCCCGACATCGGCTCCTCGGCCGGCGAGCTGCTGACCCCGGCCCGCCAGGCCGAGTACGGCGCGATGATGCTGCGCGAGCTGCGCAACTACGGCTACCTGCTGGATGACCCGCTGGTCAACGACTGGCTGCAGACCATGGGTACCCGGCTCGGCTCCAACAGCGACCAGCCTCGCCAGCCCTACACGTTCTTCGTGATGAAGGACCGCCAGATCAACGCCTTCGCCACGCTGGGCGGCTATATCGGGGTCAATGCCGGCCTGGTGCTGACCGCCGAGCGCGAAGACGAGGTGGCTGCGGTGCTGTCGCACGAAATCGCGCACGTCACCCAGCAGCACGTGCTGCGCGGGGTCGAGCGTGCCCAGCGCGACCAGATCCCGATCCTGCTCGGCATGCTGGCGGCGGTGGTGGCCGCACAGGCCAGCAACAGCACGTCGTCCGGCAACGCGACGATGGCCGCGATCAGCTCGGGCATGGGCCTGATGCAGCAGCGCCAGATCAACTACACCCGGTCCAACGAGTCCGAGGCCGATCGCCTCGGCATCCGCACCCTGTCGCGCAGCGGTTACGACGTGGACGCCATGGCCGGCTTCTTCGAGCGGATGGCATCGGCGATGCGCGGCAACGAGGGTGGCTACAGCGTGCCCGAGTTCCTGCGCACCCATCCGGTCAACATCACCCGCATCAGCGAGGCGAAGGCCCGCGCCGACCAGATGAAGAAGGACACGGTGCTGCTGACCACCAGCACCCCCAGCGGCGAGCGCAGGGAGCGCGTGGACCCGGCCGATCCCAGCCTGGCCGAACCCCTGTTGCGCGGAACCAACCCGCTGCTGCCCAGCAGCGTGCTGCGCATCCCGATGGGCCAGCTCAGCCGCGGCGCCAGTGGCGACTTCGACTGGGCCCGCGAGCGCCTGCGCGTGCTCAGCGCGGATTCCACCCCCGAGCTGGAACGCGAGTATGCCGATCTGGCCAAGCGTCAGAAGGACGGCCTCAACGATGCCCAGCGCTATGGCCAGGCGCTGGCGGTGATGCGCAGCGGTCGCGCCGGCGCCACCCAGGCCCGGCAGACCTTGGCAGGCCTGCTGCAGACCCGCCCGGACAACCTGTGGCTGGCTCTGGGGCTGGGCGAGGCCGAATCGCGTGCAGGCCAGACCGCCCAGGCCAACAGCCGCTTCGAGCAGCTGCTGCGCCAGCACCCCAACAGCCGTCCGGTGGCGCTGACCTATGCCGAGATCCTGAACGAACAGGGCAGCCGCGAGGCGGGCCAGCGCGCGCAGGCCATGCTGCGGCCCCTGCTGTCGCAAAGCGGTAACGATCCGGTCTTCCAGCAGCGGTACGCCCGCGCCAGCGAGTTGGCCGGCGACAGCGTGCGTGCCAGCGAGGCCTATGCCGAGGCGGCCTTCCTCAGCGGCCGCCCGGAACAGTCGCTGATGCAGCTGCAGGCGCTCAAGCGCAACCCGGCACTGGACTATGTCGGCCGGGCCCGGGTGGACGCGCGCATCGAAGCGATCACTCCCACCGTGCTTGAGCTGCGCCGCCAGGGCGTGCAGGACCCGGATCTGGACCGCCGCTGAGCGCTGCATGACCGGTCGATGGCAATCCAGGCTGGTTCCGGCCTGGTAGTCACAAACATGTCATCAAACCGTAGTCTACTGGCACCACTCCAGTAACCGAGCCCTACGGTGTCCTCGTGCAGAAACGCATCCTGATCGTCGATGACGAGCCCGCGATCCGTGAAATGGTCGCCTTCGCCCTTCGCAAGGGCGATTACGAACCGGTCCACGCCGGCGACGCCCGTGAGGCCCAGACCGCCATCGCCGACCGCGTCCCCGACCTGATCCTGCTGGACTGGATGCTGCCCGGCACCAGTGGCCTGGACCTGGCCCGGCGCTGGCGCAAGGAAACGCTGACCCGCGAAGTGCCGATCATCATGCTGACCGCCCGTGGCGAAGAGAACGACCGCGTCGGTGGCCTTGAAGCCGGCGTCGACGACTACGTGGTCAAGCCGTTCTCGGCGCGCGAACTGCTGGCGCGCATCCGTGCGGTGATGCGCCGCGCCCGCGAGGACGACGAGGACGGCAGCGTGGCGGTCGGCCCGATCCGCATCGACGGCGCCGCCCATCGCGTGTTCGCCAACGACCAGCCGGTGCCGATCGGCCCGACCGAATACCGCCTGCTGCACTTCTTCATGACCCACCCGGAGCGCGTCTATACCCGCGCCCAGCTGCTGGACCATGTGTGGGGCGGCAGCGTGTACGTGGAGGAGCGCACCATCGACGTGCACATCCGCCGCCTGCGCAAGACGCTGGAACCGTTCAATGCCGAAAACATGGTGCAGACCGTGCGCGGCGCCGGCTACCGCTTCTCCACTGCTACCTGAGTCTCGTCGTGCCGGCGCCACGCACCTGCGGGTGCCGGCGCCGGCAACTCTGCTATAACCCTCGGTTCACCCCAGTGAACCGCCGCACCTCAACGACGAGATCGCAATGCCCCGCCACATCCGCTCTGCCTGGTTGAAGACCCTGGCCACCGTTGCCGCGGTACTGCTGTTCGCCGGACTGGTGGGGTGGTTCACGGGCCATCTGTGGTTGTGCATCGCGTTGGGCGCGCTGGCCACGCTGGCATGGCATTACTGGCGCCTGCGCAGCGTGCTGCGGCGGCTGACCGCGCGCCAGCGCTGGGATACCGCCGAAGAAGGCACCGGCGTCTGGAACGAGCTGGACCGCCTGCTGTACCGCAACCAGGTGGAAATGCGCGTGCGCAAGCGCCGCCTGCTGGACATGCTGCGCAGCTATCGCGCTGCGGCCGCCGCACTTCCCGATGCGGTGGTGGTGCTGGACCGCAACAGCCAGCGCGTGCAGTGGTTCAACGAAGCGGCCACCGCCCTGCTCGGCCTGCATCACCCCGGCGACCTCGGCGAAGCCCTGGTTGAACGCCTGCAGCCGATGCCGCTGGCGCACTGGCTGGCCGGCGGCCGTAACGCCGAACCGATCCTCGACGTGCCTTCGCCGGTCGATCCGGCGATCCGCCTGAACCTGCGCCTGATTCCCTATTCGTCGGATTACTGGCTGCTGATCGCCCGCGACGTCAGCAAGCTGCTGCGCCTGGAACAGGTGCGCCGCGATTTCGTGGCCAACGTTTCACACGAACTGCGCACGCCGCTCACCGTGGTGCACGGCTACCTGGACATGATGGACCCGGAGGACTTCCCGGGAACCGGACCGATGCTGGAAGAAATGCGCAAGCAGAGCCAGCGCATGGCCCAGCTGGTGGAAGACCTGCTGACCCTGTCGCGCCTCGAATCGCAGGAACACAGCGAGGAAGAGACCGTGGCCATGCAACCGATGCTGGCGACCCTGCGCCGCGAAGCCGAAGCGCACAGCCAGGGCCGCCACCAGATCAGCATCGACGACCTGGCCGGCGTTGACCTGCAGGGCTCGACCAAGGAACTGCACAGCGCCTTCTCCAACCTGGTCACCAATGCGGTGCGCTATACGCCGGCCGGTGGCCGCATCGCCGTGGAGTTCCGCCGCGAAGGCGACGGTGCCGTGCTGGCGGTGCGCGATTCCGGCTATGGCATCCCGGCCTCCCACCTGCCGCGCCTGACCGAACGTTTTTACCGTGTCTCCAGCAGCCGCTCCCGCGAAAGCGGCGGTACCGGCCTGGGCCTGTCCATCGTCAAACACATCCTCGGCCTGCACCACGCACGGCTGGAGATTGAAAGCGAGGTCGGCAAGGGCTCGGTGTTCTCCTGCCATTTCGATGCCGACCACGTGCGCCCGCGCGAGTCCGCCCCCCTGACCTCCATCGAAGAATGACGCCATGAGCAGCCTCGGATCCCTCCCCCTCCCCGTGAGCCCGGACAACGATCCGTTGCGCGACCCGGCGCT
The DNA here is from genome assembly GCF_032911605.1 of Stenotrophomonas mexicanensis. NCBI lineage: Bacteria > Pseudomonadati > Pseudomonadota > Gammaproteobacteria > Lysobacterales > Lysobacteraceae > Stenotrophomonas > Stenotrophomonas mexicanensis. The sequence continues at coordinate 25,031 of NZ_JAWJTG010000038.1, read as the reverse complement.
GTACATCAACCGCGAGCTGTCGCAGCTGGATTTCAACTTCCGCGTGCTGGCGCAGGCGATGGACCCGCAGGTGCCGCTGCTGGAGCGCCTGCGCTTCATGTGCATCTCCTGCACCAACCTCGACGAGTTCTTCGAGATCCGCGCCGCCGCCGTACGCCACGCGCAGGAATTCGGCCTGCCGCCGGCGCCGGACGGGATGAGCCCGCAGGCCATCCTCAACGCCATCCATGACCGCGCCGCGGAACTGGTGGACCAGCAGTACCGCTGCTGGAACGAGACGCTGCGCCCGGCGCTGATGGAGGCCGGCATCGGCGTGCTCGGCCGCCATTCCTGGACCGATCGCCAGAAGCGCTGGCTGCGTGCGTACTTCCGCAACGAGATCATGCCGGTGCTGTCGCCGCTGGGCCTGGACCCGGTGCACCCGTTCCCGAAGATCCTCAACAAGTCGCTGAACATCGTGGTGGTCCTGAAGGGCACCGACGCGTTCGGCCGCGCCGGCCACCTGGCCATCGTGCGTGCGCCGCGCTCGCTGCCGCGCATCATCCAGCTGCCGGAGAAACTCGGCGGTCCGCAGAACTTCGTGTTCCTGTCCTCGGTGCTGTCCACGTTCGTCGATGAACTGTTCCCGGGCATGGAAGTCCAGGGGGCCTACCAGTTCCGCGTTACCCGCAACTCCGAGCTGGTGGTGGACGAGGAGGAAGTGGAGAACCTGGCGCTGGCACTGCGCGACGAACTGGTCGACCGCGGCTACCGGCCGGCAGTGCGCCTGGAAATCGCGCAGGACATGCCGCGCGACATCGTGCGGACCCTGCTGCAGAACTTCGGCCTGACCGAGAACGCGGTGTACCGCATCGACGGCCCGGTCAACCTCAACCGCATCATCCAGCTGTACGACCTGATCGCACAGCCGGACCTGAAGTACCCGCCGATGACCCCGCGCACGCTGCGCGACAGCGACGGCATCTTCGAGACAGTGGCGCGCCACGACCTGCTGCTGCATCACCCGTTCGATGCCTTCACCGCCGTGCTGGACCTGATCCGGCAGGCGGCGGTCGATCCCAACGTGCTGGCGATCAAGCAGACCCTGTACCGCACCGGCAAGGATTCGCTGATTGTCGATGCACTGATCCAGGCCGCACGCAACGGCAAGGACGTGACCGTGGTGGTCGAACTGCGCGCCCGCTTCGACGAGGAAGCCAACCTCGGCCTGGCTGATCGCCTGCAGGAGGCCGGCGTGCAGGTGGTGTATGGCGTGGTCGGCTACAAGACCCACGCCAAGATGCTGCTGATCGTGCGCCGCGAGGGCCGCAAGCTGCGCCGCTATGTGCACCTCGGTACCGGCAACTACCACAGCGGTACCGCCCGTGCGTACACCGACATCAGCCTGATCACTGCCGATGCGGACATCGGCAACGATGTGCACCTGCTGTTCCAGCAGCTGTCCGGGCTGGCCTCGAAGATGAAGCTCAAGCGCCTGCTGCAGTCGCCCTTCACCCTGCACACCGGCATCCTCGGCCGCATCGAGCGCGAGACGCGCATCGCCGCCGCCGGCCGCCCGGCGCGGATCATCGCCAAGATGAACGCCCTGAACGAACCGCAGGTGGTGCGCGCGCTGTACGCCGCCTCGCAGGCCGGCGTGCAGATCGACCTGATCATCCGCGGCGCCTGCACTCTGCGCCCGGGTGTGCCGGGCATCTCGGACAACATCCGCGTGCGCTCGATCGTCGGCCGCTTCCTGGAGCACAGCCGCGTCTACTGGTTCGGCAACGACGGCGCACCGGAGATGTACTGCGCCAGCGCCGACTGGCTGGAGCGCAACCTGCTGCGCCGGGTCGAGACCTGCTTCCCGATCCTCGACCCGGAGCTGGCCAAGCGGGTCTACCGCGAGGTCCTGCAGAACTACCTGGACGACAACCTCAATGCCTGGGAACTGGATGCCGACGGCATCTACCACAAGCGTGCGCCCGCCCACGACGAGGCACCGCATTCTGCGCAGATGGCACTGATGCAGGGGCTCTGACCCGGTAGGTGCCGACCTTGGTCGGCACGTTTGGATTCATCCACGCATGGCGTGGATCTACCGTGTCGACCAAGGTCGACACCCACCAACAGCCGCGCAGAACGCCGTCCCGGCAGATCGCAGAGAACTGTCGAAGGCGGGTTGGGTCCGGTTGCGGGGGCGTGAGCGCCATGGATGGCGCGACCGAGCTTACATGGACGTACTTGCAGCGTCCCCCGCAGCCGGACTCACCCTGCCTGCCCACAGGAAGCCAGCCTTTGCTTCGGCTGTTGCCGTTGCCGTTGATTCGGCAGGTGCAGGGCGCAGCCCTGCCGCACTCCCCTCTTCCAAAATGTGAAGGCCGCGCGGTGACGAGCACACCGCCCCTTCGGCTAACATTCGTCCATGCCGCACACCACCACGACTCCGCCCGCATTGCAGGATGGCGACCTGCTGGCCGCCATCGACCTTGGCTCCAATAGTTTCCACATGGTCATCGCGCGCTACACGCTCGGCCAGCTGCGGGTGATCGACCGCCTGCGCGAGACCGTGCGCATGGCCGACGGCCTGGACGGCAAAGGCGGGCTCTCCTCCGCTGCCCGGCAGCGCGCGCTGGAATGCCTGGCCCGCTTCGGCCAGCGCATCCGCAATGTACCGCCGCACCGGGTGCGCGCACTGGCCACCAACACCGTGCGCCAGCTGCGTTCACCGCAGTCGTTCCTGGTTCCCGCCGAAACCGCGCTCGGGCACGCCATCGAAGTGGTCAGCGGCCGCGAAGAAGCGCGCCTGATCTACCTGGGCGTGGCCCATGCACAACCGCCCAAGCCCGGCCAGCGCCGGCTGGTCATCGACATCGGCGGCGGCTCCACCGAATTCATCATCGGCATGGGCATGCAGACCCTGGAGCGCGAAAGCCTGCAGGCCGGCTGCATTGCCAGCACCCGGCGTTTCTTCCCCGGCGGCAAGCTGAGCAAGAAGCGCTGGAAGGACGCGCTGGCCGAGATCGGTCGCGAGTTCCAGCCCTTCGCCAGCAAGTACCGCGCGCTGGGCTGGCAGGAAGCGCTGGGTTCTTCGGGCACGCACAAGGCGATCAGCGAGATCTGCGCGACGATGAAGCTGAGCAAGGGCGCGATTACCGCCGAGGCCCTGCCGCAACTGCGCGACGAACTGCTGAAGGCCAAGAAGATCGACGACATCCAGTTGCCGGGACTGTCCAGCGACCGCCGCCCGATCATTGCCGGCGGCATCCTGGTGCTGGAGGCCGCCTTCCAGGCGCTGGGCCTACAGAAGCTGCTGGTCAGCAAGGCCGCGATGCGCGAAGGCATCCTCTACGACATCGTCGGCCGCGCTGGCGAGAACGATCTGCGCGATGAATCGGTGTCCGCGCTCAGCCAGCGCTACGGCATCGATACCGTGCAGGCCGACCGTGTGCAGGACACCGCGCTGTCACTGCTGGAACAGGTGCAGGAACGCTGGCGGCTCGATGCCGACGACGCGCGCATGCTCGGCTGGGCCGCGCGCCTGCACGAGCTGGGCCTGATGATCGCGCACAGCGGCTACCACGTGCATGGCAGTTACGTGCTGGAACACTCGGATATCGCCGGCTTCTCGCGGCAGGAACAGCAGATGCTGGCCGCGCTGGTGCGCAGCCATCGCCGCAGCGTGACCAAGACCGCCTTCGACGCCCTGCCCGAGCGCCTGCTGCTGACCGCTCGCCGGCTGGCCGCCCTGCTGCGCTTGGCGGTGCTGCTCAATCGTGCCCATGAGGACGATCCACTGCCGGCGTTGGAACTGACCGCCGACGACAACCGCCTGTCGTTGATCGTGCCGCAGGCCTTCATTGATGCCCGGCCACTGCTGCGCGCCGATCTGATCGGCGAGACCGACGGCATCGCCGGGCTGGGCATCCAGTTCCGGCCCTTCGTAGCCTGAGGCTCACGCTTTCCCGCGAGGGAAAGAAGGTCACACACCGTTACGGTTCGCGCATGCGCCCCCGGTTGACCTGCTGCGACGCAGCAGATCAAGTCGGGGGAGCGCATTCAGCGTTACAGCTAAGCGACTGCTTTTGTTGAGCTTTCGTGAAATCTGACGATGAAGCTTGGTACAAATCGACACGACCTCTTTACAGAGCATTAACCAACGAGACTACTATCGGGTCATCGGTCCGCTTGTGGGCGGCCGATTTCTTCGACGCCCCTTTTGGCGTCCCTGCACGACCTGAGAGAGAGAGAGAGCTCGTCATGACTTCACGTACCACCCCCCTGGGGCAGGCCATCCGCTACGCCCTGGCAACCACTGCGACGCTGGCCGCCCTGCCTGCGTTCGCCCAGAGTGGCAGCACCGCCGCGCCGACCACCCTGGATCGCATCGAGATCACTGGCTCGCGCATCCGCCAGGTGGACGTGGAGACCGCTCAGCCGGTCCTGGCACTGAGCCGGTTGGACATCGAGCGCCAGGGCTTCAGCTCGGTGGCCGACATCCTGCAGAACGTGACCGCCATGGGCAGCCCGGCGATCAGCCGTGCAAACGCACTGAGCTCGGGCGAAAACACCGGCGGCACCTACATCGACATGCGCAACCTGGGCGCGCAGCGCACCCTGGTGCTGGTGAACGGCAAGCGCCTGGGCATCAGCACCTCGGGCCTGCAGGACGTGTCCTCGCTGCCGGTGTCGGCGGTGGAGCGCATCGAAGTGCTGAAGGATGGCGCGTCGGCCATCTACGGTTCCGATGCGATGGCCGGCGTGGTCAACATCATCACCCGTTCCAACGTCAACGGTGTGACCGCCAACGTCTACCACGGCCAGTACAGCGAAGGTGACGGCGCACGCGATCGCTTCGACGTGGTGGGTGGCTGGAGCAATGACCGCGTGTCGCTGACCCTGGCACTGGAGCACTCCGAAGAAAAGAGCGTCTGGGCCAAGGACCGCTGGTTCAGCAAGTACGGCGTGAGCGACCGCCACCCGAACGATGCCTCCAACTGGACCACGCTGAGCCAGTGGGGCCAAGTCACCGGCCTGAAGGGCGGCCCGGGCTGCACCAACACCAAGGACGGCTGCGGCTATTCGCTCAACCGTGGTGCTGACCCGACCAACCCGGCCAACTACCACCTGACCGATGCCACCCCGTTCACCGGCGACGTCAGCAACGCCAACGAACAGATGCACGTCATGTATCCGCTCAAGCGTGATTCGGTGTACTTCGACGGTCGCTTCAAGATCACCGACCAGGTCAACCTGCGCACCGAATTCGGCTACAACAAGCGTTCAGCCGAGCGCCAGATTGCAGGCTACCCCCTGCAGTCCAGCTCGGTGTCCATCTCGGGCGACCCGACCGCCACCGGCCTGATGTCCAAGGACAGCTACTTCAATCCGTTCGGCAACCAGCACGGCTATGCCAAGCCAACCGACGTGGCCTGGAACCGCCGCACCTGGGAAATCCCGCGTGTGAGCACCAGCGAACTGAAGACCTACCGTGCGGTAGTGTCGCTGGATGGCAGCTTCGAGATCGGCCAGCGCTACTTCGACTGGGACGTGGGCTACCAGTACAACCGCAACGAGCTGACCGCTACCGCCACCGGCAACCTGCACAAGCAGCGCGTGCGCGATGCTGTGGGTCCGTCGTTCCTGGATCCGGCCACCGGCAAGGTGATGTGTGGCCGTCCGGGCGCGGTGATCAGCGGCTGCACGCCGTGGAACCCGCTGGTGCCCTACGGCAAGAACGATCCGAACGGGCTGACCGGCAATGAAGAACTGATGGCCTGGCTGTTCCCGGCGGAACGCACCACCGGCCGCACCACCACCAAGAACGCGTTCGCCAACCTGTCCGGCAGCATCATGACCCTGCCGGCCGGCGACCTGGGCTTCGCTTTCGGCGTGGAAAGCCGCAAGGAAGATGGCCGCTACACCCCCGATGCCCTGGCCCAGACCGGCGCCACCACCAACCTGGCCGCAGGCCCGACCGGTGGCAGCTACAACGTGAAGGAAGCCTACCTGGAGCTCAGCGTGCCGGTGCTGGCCGACCTGCCCGGTGCGCGTGAGCTGAGCTTCAGTGCCGCCACCCGTTACTCCAAGTACAACACCTTCGGCAACACGCTCAACAGCAAGTTCGGCTTCAAGTGGAAGCCGATCGACCAGCTGCTGGTCCGTGGTACCTGGGCAGAAGGCTTCCGCGCCCCGACCATCAACGACCTGTACGGTGGTGGTTCGGAAACCTTCGCGCAGTTCAGCGATCCGTGCGACACCGTGTTCGGCTCGGCCAAGGGGAGTGCCGAAGTCCGCGCGCGATGCGCACGTGACATCGCCGATGCCGCCAACTTCCGCCAGCTGAAGCAGGGCAACGCCCCGGTGACCACGGCGCAGGATGCGACCCCGACGCCGTTCGTGTCCGGTTCGAACCCGCTGCTGGTTCCGGAAACCTCGACCAGCAAGACGCTGGGCCTGGTGTGGAGCCCGACCTTCCTCAGCAACCTCAACGTGGCGCTGGACTGGTGGAAGATCCGCATCGACAACACCATCGTCGGTGACAGTCCGAACCAGATCCTGAGGGACTGCTACGAGCAGGGCATCGAATCGCGCTGCAGCCGCTTCAGCCGTGACCCGTCCAACGGCATCGTCACCGGCCTGAAGTTCGGCAACCGCAATGCCGGCTTTGCCGAGACCGAAGGTTACGACCTGGATGTCAGCTACCGCGTCGACACCAGCTACGGCAAGCTGAGCGCAGGCTGGACCAGCACCTACGTCAGCAAGAACGTCTACCGCTCCACCAACGATGTCCGCGAAGCGATCACGCCGATCAACGGCGTTGCCAACACCATCGGCACCGCCACCAGCCTTGCGTTCCGCGTGCGCTCGAACCTGGTGCTGGGCTGGGATGTGGGTGACTTCGGCGTCAGCTGGACGGCACGCTACTACTCCGGTGTGAAGGAGCGCTGCCTCAACGCCTCGCGTTATGCGGACGAATGCTCCGATCCGACCTTCCTGGCTCCGTGGCTGAAGTCGCCGACCGCGTACAACGAGCGCGGTGCCGTGACCTTCCACGACGTGCAGTTCCGCTACAACCTGCCGTGGGATGCCACCGTTTCGGTGGGCGCGAACAATGTATTCGGCAAGGAAGCGCCGGTGATGTACAGCAAGCCGAACTCGTCGTTCTCCTACTACGGTGGCTACGACATCGGTCGTTTCATGTACATGAAGTACCAGCAGCGCTTCTGATCCATCCGCGCTGTTGAAGCTCGACGACCACGGCCCTTCGGGGCCGTGGTTTTTTTTGCCTCCGCGCAGACTGTCGCTTTCCACATTGACCGTGATGCGTTCAATCAGGGACACGGTCCTCTGCGCTGCGTCCGCCGCGATGCCACAGGTTGGAGCAATCGATTGATTCGCTTCCGCTTTGTGCAGAAGCGTCACGGCCGTCTGCAGCGCTTTAGTCGCTTGCCCATACGTCTCCCCATCCATCTTCACTAGGTTCGAACATCCACCGCCGCGGTGGAGTTGACGCAGCCCCGCTTGGCTGTGTTCCGAAGACTTCGAAGACTGAGAGAGAGACCCATGACCATCCGTATTCCCGAGCTCGGGTTGGCGATCCGTCGTGCACTGGCGATGACGGCCACCACCGCACTCGCCGCCCCCGCATTCGCCCAGCACGCACCGGAAGCCACCACGCTGGACCGTATCGAGATCACCGGTTCGCGCATCCGCCAGGTCGACCTGGAAACCGCGCAGCCGGTGCTGACCATCAGCCGCGCCGACATCGAACGGCAGGGCTTCAATTCCGTTGCCGACATCCTGCAGAACCTGACCGCAACCGGCAGCCCGGCCTTGAGCCGTGCCAGCCCGCTCAGTGCGGGCGAGGCCGCAGGCGGCAGCTACGTGGACATGCGCGGCCTCGGCGCACAGCGCACCCTGGTGCTGGTCAACGGCAAGCGCCTGGGCATGACCACTTCGGGTTACCAGGATATATCCAGCATTCCCGCCGCTGCCGTGGAACGCATGGAAGTGCTGAAGGACGGCGCCTCGGCCATCTACGGTTCCGACGCGATGGCCGGCGTGGTCAACATCATCACCCGGCGCAACGTCCAGGGAGTGACCGCCAACGTCTACCACGGGCAGTTCAGCGAAGGCGATGGTGCCCGCACCCAGTACGACGTGGTTGCCGGCTGGTCGAATGACCGCGCTTCGATCAGTGTCGCCGCCGAGCATGTCGAAGAAAAGGGCGTTTGGGCGAAGGACCGCGGCTTCAGCGCCTACACCTATACCGATCGTCATCCGGACGATGGCTGGACCACGGTCGGGCAGTGGGGGCGCATCGTCGGCTTCAAGGGCCCGGGCTGCAGCAGCGCCCGTGGCTGCAGCTATTCGCTCGATCGCGGCAGCCAGCCGGGCGGGCCGGACAGCTTCCACCTCAGTGACAACACGCCGTTCACCGGTGATGTCAGCAACAGCAATGAACAGATGCACGTGCAGACGCCGATCAAGCGCGATTCGCTCTTCGTCGATGCACGCATGGATCTGAACGACCAGATCCGCTTCAACACCCAGCTGGCCTACAACCGACGCACCACCACGCGCCAGATTGCCGGCTATCCGTTCCAGTCCGGTGCGGCCGGCATCACGCCGATGTCCGCCGACAGCTGGTTCAATCCGTTCGGCAGCCACCACGGCTATGAACGCCCAAGCGACGTGCACTGGAACCGCCGAACCTGGGAGATTCCACGCGTCAGCACCAGTGAACTGACCACCTGGCAGGGTGTCGCAGCGTTTGAAGGCAGCTTCCAGTTCGCCGGTCGCGACTTCGATTGGGAAGCCGGCTACCAGTACAACCGCAGCGAGCTGGAGCAGCGTGCCACCGGCAACCTGCACAAGCAGCGCGTTGCCGATTCCACCGGTCCTTCGTTCTACAACCCGGCCACCGGCAAGGTGGAATGCGGTACACCGGATGCACCGATTGCCGGCTGCAAGCCCTGGAATCCACTGGTGCCGTATGGCCAGGATGACCCGTACGGCCTGACCGGCAATGGCGAACTGCAGGACTGGCTGTTCCCCGAGGAACTCACCCGTGGCCGCAACACCACCCGCAACCTGTTCGCCAGCCTCAGTGGCGGCCTTGCCACGCTGCCTGCCGGGGAACTGGGCTTCGCCCTGGGTGTGGAGAGCCGCCGCGAGGAGGGTCGCTTCATTCCCGATGCGCTGGCCCAGACCGGTGCCACCACTAATCTGGCGGCGGGCCCCACCGGCGGTGGCTACCGTGTCGACGAGGCCTATCTGGAGCTGAGCGTGCCGGTGCTGAGCGACCTCCCCGGTGCACGCCAGCTGACCCTGGACATGGCAACGCGCTACTCGGACTACACCACCTTCGGCGGAACCCTCAACAGCAAGTTCGGCATCTCGTGGAAGCCGATCGACCAGCTGCTGGTCCGTGGCACCTGGGCCCAGGGTTTCCGTGCGCCGACCATCTCGAATCTGTACGGCGGCGGCTCGCAGACCTTCACCACCGGCTTCCGTGATCCCTGCGATACGGTCTATGGTGCCGCCGCCAGCAGCCCGGAGGTACGTGCACGCTGCGCCGCCGACATCGCCAACGCGGACAGCTACCGCCAGCTCGGCCAGGGCAACGAGCCGATCACCGGCAGCAGCGGGCAGACGCCCCTGCCCTTCACCAACGGCTCCAATCCCGACCTGAAGCCGGAAACCTCGACCAGCCGCACGCTGGGCCTGGTCTGGAGCCCGACGTTTGCCGAAGGACTGAACATTGCGTTGGACTGGTGGAAGATCCGCATCGACAACACCATCGTCGCCGACCATCCCAACGACATCCTCCGCGACTGCTACGAACTGGGCATCGCCGAGCGCTGCGGCAGTTTCACCCGCGACCCGGAACTGGGCATCGTCAACACGCTCAACTATGGCAGCCGCAACAGCGGGTTCCGCCAGGCCGAAGGCTATGACCTGGAGATCGGCCACAAGATCGAAACGTCCTGGGGCACGCTGAGCGCCGACTGGAAGACCACCTATGTGGTCGCCGCGGAAGAACGGACCACCAACGAGGCGGATGCCCCGCCCATTCCCAGCAATGGCATCGCCAGCAACGGCGGCATCGGCTTCCGTGTGCGCTCCAACGCATCGTTGGGCTGGGAGCGTGGCAACCTCGGCCTAAGCTGGGGCCTGCGCTATTTCTCCGCGGCCAAGGAGCGTTGCCTGGATGCAGCCACGTATCCGGGTGAGTGCTCGCACCCGGGCCAGCGCGCGCCGTGGTTCAGTGGCAGCCGTGACTACAACCGTCGCGGATCGGTCACCTTCCACGACGTGCAGGCGCGCTACAACCTGCCATGGGATGCGACCGTCTCGATCGGTGCCAACAATGTGTTCGGCCGCCAGGGACCGGCCATGTACAGCCAGCCGAGCGCCAACTTCTCCTACTACGGTGGCTTCGACATCGGTCGTTTCATCTACATGAAATACCAGCAGCGCTTCTGATCCACCCCGCCATCTGCACGACCGCCATGGCCCTTCGGGGCCGTGGCTTCGTACAGGGACCTGACCACCGTCATCCCGTGGTCGCAAAGCGGTCATATCGGCTACATCGCCAGGCCCGAGCATGCCGGAAACCCGGAGGCCCGCCATGCGCTATGCCATCGTCACCGAGACCTACCCGCCGGAAGTGAACGGCGTTGCCCTCACCGTGCAGGGCCTGGAGCAGGGACTGCGCAATTCCGGCCATGACATCGACCTGATCCGGCCACGCCAGACCAGCGAAGCACTGGACTCGGCACCGGGCACGCTGCTGGTGCCGGGCGCCGCACTGCCGCGCTACCCCGGCCTGCGCTTTGGCCTGCCTGCACCGATCAGGCTCAACCGCCACTGGCAGCAGCAGCGTCCCGATGCGGTCTACATCGCCACCGAAGGCCCGCTGGGCTGGTCGGCGCTGCGCACCGCGCGCCGCCTTGGCATTCCGGTCGCCAGTGGTTTCCATACCCGCTTCGACGAGTACCTGCCCGACTACGGCGTGGCCTGGCTGCAGGCCGCCGCGATGCGCTGGATGCGCCGCTTCCACAACCAGGCCGATGCAACCCTGGTGCCCACCCGCGAGCTGCAGCAGTTCCTCGGTGAACAGGGCTTCGAACGCGTACGCCTGCTGGCACGGGCGGTCGACAGCCAGCAGTTCGATCCGGGCCGGCGCGACCCGGCGCTGCGCGAGGAATGGGGCGTGGACGGCAACGGCCTGGTCGCGATCCATGTCGGCCGCATCGCTGCGGAAAAAAACCTTGGCCTGGCGGTGAAAGCCTTCCGCCGCCTGCAGCAGATCCGGCCCAAGGCCCGCTTCGTCTGGGTGGGTGATGGTCCGGCCCGCGAAAAACTGGCACATGAAAACCCCGATTTCATTTTCTGCGGCATCCAGCGCGGCGAAGCCCTGGCAAGGCATTTCGCCAGCGGTGACCTGTTCCTGTTCCCCAGCCGCAGCGAGACCTTTGGCAACGTGACCCTGGAAAGCATGGCCAGCGGCCTGGCCACCGTCGCTTTCGACTACGGTGCGGCCCGCGAATACCTGCGTGATGGCGAGAACGGTGCGGCCGTGGAAAACGATGAGCAGTTCATCGAGGCAGCGGTGCAGCTGGCCGCCGATGATGCACGGCGCCGCGAATTCGGCAGCAGCGCCGCGCGTGCGATGAAGCGCCTGCATCCACAGCAGGTGGTTGCCGAATTCGATGCCCTGCTGGCCGAGCTGGCCCAGTCGCGGAGGAGCGGCCATGCGCACCACGCCGCTTGAGCTGCTGGCTGGCCGCGAGGCGCGGCTCTGCCGCCGGGCCAACCACTACTGCCGGCGTCGCCGCGTGCGTCGCCTGTTCTCGGTCATCAGCCGGCTCGGCGATGGCGTGTTCTGGTACGTGCTGATGGGCGCGCTGGTGGCGCTGGACGGCTTCGACGGACTGCGTGCATCGGTGCACATGGCCGCCACCGGCCTGGCCGCACTGCTGCTCTACAAAGGCCTCAAGCGCTGGACTCGGCGTCCCCGCCCGTATGCGGCCGATCTGCGCATCCGCGCCTGGGTGGCGCCGCTGGACGAGTTCAGCTTCCCCTCCGGCCACACCCTGCACGCGGTGTCGTTCACCATCGTCGCGCTGGCCTACTACCCGTGGCTGGCGCCGCTACTGGTGCCGTTCACCTTCGGCGTCGCGCTGTCGCGGGTGGTGCTGGGCCTGCACTACCCGTCCGATGTACTGGCCGCCACCGGCATTGCCATCCTGCTGGCATCGGCCAGCCTGGCCTGGTTGCCGCTGCCGGTGTAGCCCCCGGGGTCAGATCCCTTCGGTAGCGCCGGGCCATGCCCGGCGGTGGATGCCCTAGAATGCCTGCATGACCACGTTGTTCATTTCCGACCTGCACCTGGACCCCAGCCGTCCGGAGATCACCGACCTGTTCCTGCGCTTCCTGCGCGAGCAGGCGCCCGGCGCCGATGCGCTGTACATCCTCGGCGACCTGTTCGAAGCCTGGATCGGCGACGACACGCCCTCGCCTGCTGCCGATGCGGTGGCCGACGCGCTGAAGGTACTTTCCGACAGCGGCGTGCCGGTGTACTTCATCCGCGGCAACCGCGACTTCCTGCTCGGCGAAGACTATGCGCGCCGTGCCGGCCTGCGCATCCTGCCCGACCCGTGCGTGATCAAGCTGTACGGCCGCCCGGTGCTGCTGCAGCACGGCGACCTGCTGTGCACGGACGACATCCCCTACCAGCAGTTCCGTGCACAGACGCGCGACCCGGTGTTCCAAGCGCAGTTCCTGTCGCAGCCGCTGGCCGCACGCATCGCCTTCGCGCAGAAGGCACGCGATGCCAGCCAGGCCCGCCAGTCGGAAATGAAGCAGGATGATCGTGCGCAGTTCGAGTCGGTAACCGACGTGTCACCCGCCGAAGTCGATGCCACCTTCGTGCGCTATGGCGTGGACACCATGATCCACGGCCACACCCATCGCCCGGCGGTGCACACGCTGCAGGCCGGTGGCCGCGCCTGCAACCGCATCGTGCTGGGTGACTGGTACGAGCAGGGTTCGGTGCTGCGCGTGGATGCCGGCGGCTGGTCGCTGGATACGCTCGCGCGCGAATGATGGATCGCGGGGTGCCAACCAAGGTTGGCATCTACCAGGGCAGGTGAACGCACCCGGGTAGACGCCGACCTCGGTCGGCGGTTGGCCTCAGCGGAAGGCCGCGATGGTGGCCTTGGTATTGACCAGCACGCGCTGGTTGTCGGCGGTGCTGGCATTGCCCATCGGGATGCCGTTGTAGCTGATGTTCGGGTTGGACCAGTAGTTCAGGCGCGGGCAGCCGGCCGAGCAGTCATAAGCCATGATCGTGCGCCAGCGCGAACCGGAGGACGGCTCGTAGCGATAACCGTGCCCATAGGCATAGGGCGACGTGCTGGGATCACTGGCGATATCGTGCCGCGCACTCTGCAGGTGGCCGATCTCATGCGCGAAGGAGTAGTAGCCGGTCGCGCAATCCCAGTACACCGCCGCGAACGCCGTCGATGCCGTCGAACCGATGCCCGAGGCCAACCCGCAGTAGCTCGTGTTGTTGATCAGCAGCACGCCGACATCGGCCGCAGTGTTGTTGCGGCTGGTGTGGATGCTGTCCATGTAGCCGTCGCTGGTGTTGCGGAAGCGGGTCAGGTCCGTGGTGAAGTTGCCGGATTCGGTGTAACTGGTGGTTTCATAGCCGGCCAGCTGCAGGGTGATGCCCACGTTGCTGTTGACGTAGCCCTGGTTGGATTCGGCCACCGCCAGCTGCACCAGCGACTGCATGTTGCCGCCATAGGCCGTTACCGCTGCATTGGTTGCCACCACCAGCACGCGGATGGTGGCCGGGGTACCGGACGAGGCCTGCGCGATGCCGATGCGGTCATTGTTGCCCATCGGGATTTTCGGCAGCTGGTTGTAGTCGGCCGGATGATCGGCCGGCATCCGCGATTCATCCACTTCCACCAGTACATGGCGGTTGCCCAGTGGGCGCAGGCGATACAGCTTGCCGTCCTTGCGGATCGAACCGGTGAGGGTGTTGCCCGAACGCACCAGGATCACTGAGTTACCGGGATCATCCTGGCCATTCGAAGTGGCGGCAGTCAGCCGATCGGACGGCGAGCGCAACTGGCCGTACCAGATGCTGCCGCCATCGGGCAGGGCTTCCACCTTGCTGCGCACCGCCTGCACGCGCTGGCCAAGCAGTTCGAACTCCAGCTGCGGCTGCGCAGTGGCAGCAGCGTCGACACGCACTTCCTGTACCGTCGCGGTGGACGGGGTGGCCAGCAGCTTGCCCAGCGCGGGCTCACTGTTTGCCGATGCGCGGCTGATGACCGTCACCGGCTCGAACAACGGTGCCGCATGCGCGGCCGCTGCCACCGACAAACCCAACACCAGGCCACCTGCCGCTTTGCCAATCGATCTGGACAACATTGCGTCGCTCCTTGAATGATGTGAACAGCGTTGATGCAGCACGCCCGGGTCTACCGGGTCTGGCCATCTGGCCTGCGCGGGTCGTGTGAATTCAATAGAAGATGGGAATGAAAATCAGGAACTGTGATTGACCGCATCTGCGTTAAGTAAGGTCAAAAGCGTCACTACACTTCGCCAATACACCGCTTTCGCGCTACCGTGACGCAGCCACGACGGGGAATGCACATGGCACCATCGCAGGACACGGACGAAGATTTCGGCTTGCTGCGGATCGGCCTGTTCTTCGATGGCACCCGCAACAACGCACACAACCTGGCACGTGGTCGCCCACAGGTTCCGCAGCCACGCCCGGCGCAGCTGCGCGCGGATGATGATTCGACCTACCAGAGCCGGCTGACCAGCAGCTACGACAACGGCCTGACCAACATCGCTCGCCTGCAGCAGCTGTATCCGGACAGCCGCCGCGATGCGATGGCCGCTCCTTCGCTGTCGATCTATGTCGAGGGCGTGGGGACCCGCGATGATGCCGATGACGATCTGATCGGACTGGCCTTCGGCATCGGTGCCAGTGGCGTTCGCGCGAAAGTGCAGCGCGCGCTGCAGGTGCTGCTGCCGGCGGCACTGGCCGAGCTGTCCGCGCGCTGGCAGCGACCGCTGCGTGGCGTGCAGCTGGATCTGTTCGGCTATTCGCGCGGTGCTGCCGCGGCACGTGATATCGCAAACCAGCTGCAGGCCTGGGACAGCGCGCGCTGGCGCCAGCTGCTGCAGGGCGCCGGCCTGCCCTGCACTGCGGACTTCGCCGCCGTCACGCCGGTGCTGCGCTTCATCGGACTGTTCGACACCGTGGTTGCAGTCAATGGTGGCCGCGCCGATGAACACCCGCAGCTCGCCCTGCGCAGTGGCATCGCGGCACGCGTCGTGCAACTGGCCGCGCGTGACGAGCATCGCCAACACTATCCATTGACCAGCGTCGCGCCAACGTTCACCGAGATCGCCCTGCCCGGCGTGCACGCCAACATCGGCGGTGGCTACAACCAGCTGGAAGAAGGGCCCAAGCTGCTCAGCCGTCCGCGCAGGCAGCAGCTGCGTCGCCCAGCGGTTTCCGACTACCAGGTCCCTCCACTGGCGTTGCTGCAGGCCACCACGGCCTACGCCGAAACGCAGGCCGACGCCGAACGCTGGCGGCAGCAGCTGGGCGTGGGTGAAAAGGAGATCTGGGTGGACGTCTGGCACCAGTGGCAGCAGCAGCGTCGCGCCGGCAGCCGCAGCGTGCTGTTGTCGCCGTTGCTGTATGTGACCGCCGCGGTGGTGCTGCGTCGGCGCATCGACTGGCGTTACCAGCTGATCGCACTGCAGGTGATGCAGCAGCAGGCCATCGATGCTGGCGTGCAATGGACCGCCAATGTCGCTGGAGTTTCCGGCTGGGAGCTGCCGTCCGCCCTGCAGCCGATCGCACGCCGACTGGTGGCCGGACAGCCACTGACGCAGACACAGGAGGCGCTGCTGCGACGGCGTTACCTGATGCAGTCGGCGCACTGGAACTTCGATGCACTGGGCGACACCGCACTGACCTACGCCGCCGATGCCGGCGTCAGCGAACTGCCGTACCGGCCGGGTCCCGGCCTGTTCTACATCAACCGGCCAACGGTGGATGGCAAGCGCGTGGTGTTGCCGAACGCATGAAAAAAGGGGACGGAGGGGATTAAGTCGTTTGTGGCACAAACGACTTAATCCCCTCCGTCCCCTTTTCTTCAGCCGGCCTGTTCAACCAGGTTGGCCAGCTCATCCGCATCGAACCCGGCCAGCAGGCGCGCTTCGATGTTGAATGGCCCATGCAGGTAGCCGCCGGCGTACTCCACCAGCAGTTCCTTGAAGCGCGCACGCGGCTCGACAGCGGCGCGGTCGCAGTACCAGCGGTACCAGCGCGAACCGGCAGCGACGTGCGCCACTTCCTCGCGCAGGATCACTTCCAGCACATCGGCGGTTTCGCCATCGCCGACATTGCGCAGCTTCCCGATCATGCCGGGCGTCACGTCCAGGCCGCGCGCCTCCAGCACGCGTGGCACCAGTGCCATGCGTGCCAGGCCGTCATGGGCGGTCTTTTCGCACATTTCCCACAGGCCGTTGTGCGCTGGGAAATCGGCATAGTCGTGGCCATGCACCTGCAGGCGTTCGCGCAGCAGCATGAAGTGCCGCGATTCGTCGTCGGCACAGCTGACCCAGTCGGCATGGAACGCCGACGGCAGGCCACGGAAGCGGTATACCGCATCCCAGGCCAGGTCGATCGCGTTGAGTTCGATATGGGCGATGGCGTGGATGAAGGCGGCACGCCCTTCCACACCGCCCAGTCCACGCCGCGGCACTTCACGCGGATGCACCAGCACCAGCTGCGCCGGCCGGCCGGGCATGCGGATCGGCTCCGGCGGCGGTGCATCGGCCGCCACCTTCAGGCGGCCAGCACGGAACGCGGCGGCATAGGCCTGGGTCAGCGCCACCTTGCGCAGCGGGTCGGCTTCGGCCAGGCACTGCTGCGCAGCGCGCAGCAGGTCGCCACCAACGTCGGGTACATCGACCACGCCTGGACCTCAGGCGCGGCGCTTGTGCTTGGCGTCGTCCGAACGCAGCTGCTGGATGCGCTCGAAGTAGCCCGGCTCGATACCCGTCGGGTAGTGGCCGTTGAAGCAGGACGAATCGAAGTTGCGCAGCGCCGGGTTGCCCTCGCTCACCGCCGCTTCCATGTCTTCCAGGTCCTGGTAGATCAGCCAGTCGCAGCCCAGGTGGGCTTCGATCTCTTCCACGGTGCGGTTGTGCGCGACCAGCTCTTCGGCCGCCGGCATGTCGATGCCGTAGATGTTCGGGTAGCGCACCGGCGGTGCCGCGCTGGCCAGGTAGACCTTGCGCGCGCCCGCATCACGGGCCATCTGCACGATCTGCTGGCTGGTGGTGCCGCGCACGATCGAATCGTCCACCAGCAGCACCACGCGGTTGCGGAACTCCAGGTGGATCGGGTTGAGCTTGCGGCGCACCGACTTCACGCGTTCGCCCTGGCCCGGCATGATGAAGGTGCGGCCGATGTAGCGGTTCTTGATGAAGCCTTCGCGGTACTTCACCCCGAGCACGTTGGAGATCTCCAGCGCGGCATCGCGCGAGGTATCCGGGATCGGGATGATGGTGTCGATGTCGTGGTCCGGGCGCAGGCGCAGGATCTTCTCGCCCAGCTTGATGCCCATGCGCATGCGCGCCTTGTGCACCGAGACGTTGTCGATCATCGAATCCGGGCGCGCGAAGTACACGTATTCGAAGATGCACGGGGTGTGCTCGGCCGGCTCGGCGCAGATCTCCGAGAACAGCTCGCCACGCGCGGTGATCACCAGCGCTTCGCCCGGCTGCACGTCGCGCACGCGCTGGAAGCCCAGCACGTCCAGCGCGGCCGACTCGGAGGCGACGATGTACTCGTCACCTTCGGCGTGGCTGCGCTTGCCCAGTACCAGCGGACGGATCCCATGCGGGTCGCGGAAGGCGACCAGGCCCAGGCCCAGCACCACGCTGACCACCGCATAGCCGCCCTTGCAGCGGCGGTGCACGCCAGCCACCGCGCGGATCGCGGCTTCCGGGCTGAGCTGGCGCTGCTGCTCCAGTTCATAGGCAAATACGTTCAGCAGCACTTCGCTGTCCGAATCGGTGTTGACGTTGCGGCGGTCCTGTTCGAACACCTGCTGGCGCAGCGCTTCGGTGTTGATCAGGTTGCCGTTGTGGGCCAGCGCGATGCCGTACGGCGAATTGACGTAGAAGGGCTGTGCCTCGTCCATGCCTTCCGAACCGGCGGTCGGGTAACGCACATGGGCGATGCCGACGCTGCCTTCCAGGGTGGACATGGTGCGGGCATCGAACACATCGCGGACCAGGCCGGTGGCCTTCTGCACGCGCAGGCGGCTGCCGCTGGCGGTGGCGATGCCCGCCGCATCCTGGCCACGGTGCTGGAGAACGGTCAAGCCGTCATACAACTGCCCGGCGACGTTCTGGTTGCCGACGATTCCGACGATGCCACACATGGTGCGAGGTCTCCGCTGGGCTGTGCCCAGTTACAAGGAAGGTGGCCGTACCTGGCCGCGGTGGTCGCCGCGCGCGCGGTCGACGTTGGCCGGATCGCCCGGCTCGATACTGTCCGGCAGTGCAGGAGCGTCCGGGCGCACTTCGGCCGGATCGTAGGAATCGCCCTGTTCCGCTTTCGCAGGCCGCAGCCATCCGCTGCCTGCCACTACCTGGTTGAGGATGCCATTATCACCTGCCGCGCCCGGCTTTCCCAACCCGGCGCCTGCGTTCTTGCCCAACTCCATCAATGCAGATGGGGACAGCGCGTCGGTCGGCAAGGCCTTGGGCAGCAGATCGGCCCCGGGAACCTCCCAGTGCGGCAGTTTGCTGTTCATCCAGGCCACGGTCGGGTTCAGCAACGGACGCACCGCCGAGCGCTGCCACGAGGGTTCGGCGGTCAGCGGGGTGAAGCTGCCCAGCAGCAGCAGGACCGCGGCGATCAGGCCGCCTCGCACCGCGCCCAGCACCCCGCCCAGCAGGCGGTCCAGGCTGGTCAGCATGCTGCGGTGGACCAGGGCCTTGATGACCATGCCGATGACCGCGACCACGATCATCACGCCGATGCCGACCCCCAGGTAGCCACCGACGAAGTGTTCGCCACCGGGGGCCGCCGGAGCGGCCCACCAGTGGGCGGCATCATTGCCGAAGGCGAAGGCCGCCCACGCGGCCAGCAGCCACGACAGGGTGCCGATGACGATTCCGACGAAGCCGCGCAGCATCCCCAGCAGGGTCGAGGCGGCGATCACGATCAGCAGCACCACGTCGATCATGGCGCCCCGCTCCTTCGGCGGCGCTGGCAACGGGGCTGCGCGTGGGTCATGGGTGCGGTCGGACCATGCCGGCCACGCCGACCTTGGCGGCGACCTGCGCCTTCAGCTGCTCGGCGTCAGCGCGGTTGGCCACCGGCCCGACGCGGACGCGATGCAGGGTGCCCTTGTCCGTGCGCACCTGCTCGACGAAAGCGCTGAAACCAGCGGCACGAACCTTGTCGCGCAGGGCATTGGCATCGTTGGCCTGACCGAACGCGCCCAGCTGCACGGCAAAGCCGACGCCGCTGGCAGCTGGTGCTGCCGGTGTGGTCGGCGCCGTCGCCGGCTTGCTGGCGGTGGCCTCCGGCTTCGGTTCGGGCTTCGGCGCCGGCTTCGGCGGTTCCGGCTTGGCGGCCGGCGGCGCGGTCGCCGTTGGCGTGCTCGGCGGCAGGCTTTCGCTGCGGACCGGGTTGCCGCTGGCCGAGGGCGCAACAGCTGCGGACGGGGTGCTGGCGCTCGGCGCAGCCGGTGCCGGGGTGGCCG
Organism: Stenotrophomonas mexicanensis; assembly: GCF_032911605.1. Taxonomy (NCBI): domain Bacteria; kingdom Pseudomonadati; phylum Pseudomonadota; class Gammaproteobacteria; order Lysobacterales; family Lysobacteraceae; genus Stenotrophomonas; species Stenotrophomonas mexicanensis. Next base: position 5,211 of record NZ_JAWJTG010000038.1, on the reverse strand, counting down.
CAACCGGGGCACTGCTGCCGGCCGCCGCGTCCAGGGTGATCACTTCGGCCTTCACATCCGCACGGATCTTCACCGCCTGCAGGCGGGCCGCTTCGGCCTGGGCACGGTCGGCGTAAGGTCCAACGCGCACGCGCCATGCCTGGCGGCCGTTGATGGTGGCCGTTTCAGCGAAGCCCGGCAGCTGCGAGCGCTTCAGGTAGGCGATCACCGCATCGGCGTCGGCCTTGCTGCCGTAGGCACCGAAGGTGACCGCATAGTTGCCGGCGGCGACTGCCGGCGAGGTGTCCACGGTCGGCGGCGTAGCCGGCGTGGCAGCCTCCTGCAGCGGCTTGGCCTGCCCGGTCTGCAGGCCGGTGGCACCACCGGCCGGGGCGACCAGAGGCAGCTCACGGGTTTCGAACTGGCCATCGGCCGGCGCATCCGGCGCGGCGATCGGCACATTGGCGACACCGCTGTCGGGTGCGGGTCCCTTGACCAGCATCGGCAGGAAAATCACGGCCAGTGCCACCAGCACGATGGCACCAATCAGACGCTGTTTCAGAGGCGTATCCACGTGAGGCAGGCAACTGTCCGGAGATTGCCGTCGATTATACGGGTGCCGGACCGGCCGGCGTCGGCGTTGGCTGAACGCGGATCAGGCGTCGCCCCGCAGCCACTGCAGGGCCGCAGCGGCGGTATGGAAGGAGCCGAACACCAGCACCCGATCACCCCGCTCAGCCTGGGCCAGCACCTGCGCCAGGGCCTGTTCGACGCTATCGGCCAGCGGTGCCTTGGCCGCCACCGTACCGCTCAGGCGTGCCTGCAGCTGAGCGGCGCTCTGCCCACGCGGACCGTCCAGCCCGGCCAGGGTCCACTCGCCCACCACGTCCTGCAGGGCCTGCACCACACCCGCCGCGTCCTTGTCCTGCAACGCGGCGTACACCGCCAGGGTGCGGCCGGCTGACACTTCGGCCTTCAGCGCACGCGCCAGCTGGCCCGCCGCCTGTGGGTTGTGGCCCACGTCCACGCGGATCTGCACGCCGTCGCGCTCCAATGCCTGCATGCGGCCGGAGATACGCGCTGCTGCGATACCGGCAGCCCACGCCGCACGCGGCACCGGCTTGTCCAGCGCGCGCAGGGCGGCGATGGCAGCACCGGCATTGGCCAGCTGGATCGGGCCGGCCAGCGCCGGGGTCGGCAGCTCCATGCGCAGGCCGACGTCGCGCCAGCGCCAGCGCTGGGCGTCGATCGGCTCGTAGAAGTAATCGCTGCCGCCGCGGATCGCGTTGGCACCGACCAGATAGGCACGCGCCAGCACGCTGGACGGCGGATCGGTCTCGCCCAGGATCACCGGCTTCCAGCCGCGGATGATGCCGGCCTTCTCGGCGCCGATCGCTTCGCGGTCCTCGCCCAGCCACTCGGCATGGTCGATGTCCACGGTGGTGATCACTGCCACGTCGGCGTCGACGATGTTGACCGCATCGAGGCGGCCACCCAGGCCCACTTCCAGAACCGCCAGGTCCAGCCCGGCGTCGGCGAACAGCTGCAAAGCAGCGAGCGTGCCGTACTCGAAATAGGTCAGCGTGGTGTCGCCGCGTGCCGCTTCGACGGCATTGAACGCAGCAACCAGCGCCGCATCGTCGACATCCTGGCCATCGATGCGCACACGTTCGTTGTAGCGCAGCAGATGCGGCGAGGTGTAGGCACCCACCTTCCAACCGGCAGCACGGCCGATGGCCTCGATGAAGGCCACGGTGGAGCCTTTGCCGTTGGTGCCACCGACCACGATGGTGCGCCCGGCCGGCGCGCCAAGACCCATCGCCGTGGCCACGGCGCGCAAGCGCTCCAGGCCCATGTCGATGGTCGCCGGGTGCTGGCGTTCAATGTAATCCAGCCAATCGGCCAGGGTGGTCGGGGTGTTCGTCACGGCAGTGCTTCCAGCAGGTACAGGTGGTTCGGTGTGGCGGGTCAGAGTGCGCGGTGCTTGGCTTCGCCGAAGAACGGCGTGTGGTGGGCGCAGTCGTTCAGGCGCACCACTTCCAGGCTGTCCAGGTCGGCGCCTTCGAGCAGGTTGAGCGTGGTCGGCGCCTGGCGGAAGGTCCACAGGCGGGAAATCGGCAGGCCCAGCACCTTGCACAGGATCACGCGGTTGACCGCATCGTGCGCAACCACCAGCAGGGTGTCGTGCTCGCCGAGGCCTTCGGTGGCACGGGCCAGGCCACGCCAGCTGCGTTCCAGCACCAGGCGCAGCGATTCGCCACCGGGCATCAGCACGGTATCGGGCTCCTCGCGCCAGGCCTGCAGGCGCGACGGATCCTTTTCGTTGATCTCGCTGGCGAGCAGGCCTTCCCACTCACCGTGGGCGATTTCCTGCAGCTCCGGCTCGGTCAGCAGCATGTCGGCACGCGCGGCGCCAAGCGCCAGCTGCGCGGTGCGCTGGGCGCGCGACAGCGGCGAGGCGACGGCACGGGTGATGTCCACCGAGGCCAGGCGGGCACCCAGTGCCTGGGCCTGGGCTTCACCGATCGGCGAAAGCGGAATATCGATCTGGCCCTGGTAGCGGCCTTCGGCGTTCCACGGCGTTTCGCCGTGGCGGGCAAGCAGGATGCGCATGCGTGCAAGGGGTCCTGGGGGGAGGAGGTTTCCGCGTTTCGTTCACATCCTGTGAAGTACGCGGAACAGGGATGATACCTGTTCGGCGCACCGGGCCGGGCCGGGCATGAAAAAACCCCGCGACGTGGGTCGCGGGGTTTCGGAAACTCCGGCTATCTGGTCGAGGTTGCCGGCCAGCGGCCGGCACTACCCTCGGTACAGGCAGTAGATCCACGCCATGCGTGGAGGGACCGCCCGGAACCGCGAACCTTACTTGACCAGGTTCAGTTCCTTCAGCAGCTGCGGCGCCGGCGCCACTTCCTGCATGATCCACTGCATGTAGCGGCTGTCGACGGCGATCATGCGGGTCATCACCGGGTCGAACACCCAGTTGGAGCTGACCGATTCCCAGTTGCCATCGAAGGCCAGGCCGACCAGCTTGCCGTTGGCATCCAGCACCGGCGAACCGGAGTTGCCGCCGGTGATGTCCAGGTTGGACAGGAAGTTCACCGGCACCGAACCAAGGCGCTTGTCTTCCAGGCCGCCGTAACGCTTGGCCTTGACCGCATCGAGCAGCGCCTTCGGCGAATCGAACGGATCTTCACCGGTTTCCTTCGCCGCCACGCCTTCCAGGGTGGTGAACGGGGTGTACTTCACACCGTCCTTGCCATAGCCCATGACGTTGCCGAAGGTGATGCGCAGCGACAGGTTGGCATCCGGATAGACGAACTCGCCCTGGCTCTTCTTGTAGTCGGCCACGGCCTGCAGGTACAGCGGGCGGGCGGTCAGTGATTCGCCTTCGCGGATCTTCTTCTGCTCTTCCTGCTTCAGCAGTGCCGGCATGACGGCCACGGCGTACTGGATGGCCGGATCGCTGCTGGCTTCAAACGCGGCACGGTCGGCCTTGAACCACTTCAGGCGATTGTCCAGGCTGCCCAGCTCGGTGCCGCCCAGCTTGTTCACCAGCGACTTGACCGCAGCGGCATCGCTGCCGGCCAGCCACTTGTTCAGCACTTCGTTGTCGCGCTGCGCGGCCGGCAGGGCCACGTACTGGTCCAGCCAGTAGGTCTGCAGCTGCTGGTCCATCTTTGCCACGTAGCGACGGTCCATCTGCTTCAGGCCACCTTCGATGGTGGTCAGGTCGCGTTCCTGGTAACCGGCTTCGCGTTCGGCATCCGGCTTGCTGCGCTCGATCGACAGGCGATACAGGGTGATCGCCGCGCCGACGGCCGAGGTGTTGTTGAACTGGCCGACGAACAGGTCGCGTTCGCGGGTCGACTTGCTGGTATCCAGATGCTTGAGCAGCTGCGCGTGGGCGGCCAGGGCCGGCTTGCCGGCAGCACCCTGCTTCTTCAGCCAGGCCAGCACGGCGGCTTCTTCAGCCTGCTTCTGGCCGGCGGCGTCGATGCGCTTGAAGCCTTCCAGCTGGCCCAGGTAGTTCTTGGCCACGTTGTTCATGCTGGCGGCGGTCGCTGCGTACTTCACCTTGACGTCGGCGTCGGCCTTGCCGGCGTCGGCGATCATTTTCAGCACTGCGTTGTAGTGCTTGGCGATGGTCGGGTAGGTGAAGCTGGCGGTTTCGTTGAACTCACCGGCCAGTGCATAGCGGTTGGTGCGGCCCGGGTAGCCGGCCACCATCACGAAGTCGTCGGCGCCCAGCGGCTGGTCGGCGAACTTCAGGAAGTGCTTGGGCTGGTACGGCACGTTGTCGGCAGCGAAGGCGGCCGGCTTGCCGTCCTTGCCCACATAGGCCCGGTAGAACGAGAAGTCGCCGGTGTGGCGCGGCCACATCCAGTTGTCGACGTCGCCACCGAACTTGCCGACGCTGCCCGGGGGCGCGTAGACCAGGCGCACATCCTTGATTTCCATGTTGCGGAACAGGCGGTAGGTATTGCCGCCGGAGAAGCTGTACAGGCGGCAGCGGAAGCCGGCATCGGCTTCACAGGCGGCGACCTGGGCCTTGTCGAAGGCGTCCAGCGCGCGGCTGCGGGCCAGCGGATCGTTGCCGGCGCCAGCAATGGCGGCCTTGGCCTGGGCGGTGACGTCGGTGATCTGGTCGAGCACGAACACGCGGGCGTTCGGGCCGGCACTCAGTTCGTCCTTCAGGGTCGGCGCATTGAAGCCGTCCTTGATCAGGTTCTTCTGCGCGGTCGAATTCAGCTGGATGGCGCCGTAGGCGCAGTGGTGGTTGGTGACCACCAGGCCCTGCGGCGAGACGAAGCTGGCGGTGCAGCCGCCGAGGGCAACGACGGCGCCCATCGGGTCGCCGGTCAGGTTGGCCAGCTGTTCCGGGGACAGCTTCAGGCCGGCCTTCTGCAGCGGGCCGGCGATTTCCGGCAGCTGCTGCGGCACCCACATGCCTTCAGCGGCATGGGCGACCTGGGCCAGCCCGAGGCTGGCGACGATGGAGAATGCAAGCAGGTTCGAGCGCATGGAGCGGCCCCTGGTAGTGGAACCTTCGATTGTAGCCCGCCGCCCTGCCCCGGCCCGAACCCCGGAAGTCATGGGCCTGCTTCTTGCTCTGCCAGGCGCACGTCGGCCGCGCACACGGAAATCGTCCAGAGGGGGCGTGGTCACCCTGGACGGGACCGTTGGCGCCATGGATGGCGCCATCGAGCACCATGGAGGGGCTTTTGCGTG
>NZ_JAWJTG010000037.1:0-46499 GCF_032911605.1 Stenotrophomonas mexicanensis | reverse complement strand
CAGCCACGCATGGCGTGGCTCTACTGCCTCCATCGGCGGTGCAGTGTCGCATCCGCAGATCCACGCCATGCGTGGATGGTGCGGGCATCAATCGGCAGTGCGGTGTCGCATCCGTAGATCCACGCCATGCGTGGATGGCGCGGGCATCGGCGAAGGCAGCCACGCATGGCGTGGCTCTACTGCCTCCATCGGCGGTGCAGTGTCGCATCCGTAGATCCACGCCATGCATGGATGGCGCGGACATTGGCGAAGACAGCCACGCATGACGTGGCTCCACCGAATCAATACACCGTGGCGCGGCCCTGCACGAACGAATAGAAGAACACCGCGTTCGGATCGTTCTGCACCAGGCGGAACTCGCGACGCATGCCTTCCACGGTTTCCTCGTCCACCGATCCGGCCTGCAACAGCTGGTCGGCAGCCGACAGCAGCAGCTGTTCCCAGAACGCGATCATCGTCTTGCGACGGGCCGGTTCGCGGTTGTCCAGGTGGATGGTCTTGATCTCGGTGTGCACGTCGCGGAAGCCGCCGGCCAGCAGCAGGTTGCCCAGCTTGGCGCCGACGAACGGGTCGCCCCCGTGGTCGTACTGGAAATCGTTGAAGGCCATCCAGTAGCGCCAGATATGCGGCGAATACGGGTCGAGCAGGAACGAGGCATTCATCACCTCGGTGATGTAGACCGGCGAACCCGGGGCCAGCACGCGGCGCACTTCGCTCAATACGCGTGCTGGTGACGGCACGTGCTCCAGCACCCAGCACAGGAACGCCGCGTCGAAGCTGCGTGCTTCGAACGGCAGCTCCCCGGCGTCGGCCTGCTGCAGGGTGTAGCGGTCGCTGCACCACGGTGTGCGCGCCAGGTTCTCGCGCGCGGTGGCCAGCTGTGTTTCGCTCAGGTCCACGCCGGTCACGTGCAGATCGGGGAAGCGGCGCAGCAGGATTTCGGTCTGCGCGCCGACGCCGCTGCCGACTTCCAGCAGGCGACGCGCGCCGCTGTAGTCGATCTGGCCGAAGATGCTCGATTCCAGCAGCCGTGCCTGGGTCATCAGGCGCTGCTGCTCGGTGCCGGAGAATCCGTGCAGGTAGGTCGGGGAGGAAATCGGCGGGGTCATGGGGGCGGGCTCTTGTAGCGTCGAGCGTGATCAATGGAAGGGGCGCGTAGAGTCGAGCGTGCTCGACTGTTCAGAAAGCCAGTCGAGCACGCTCGACTCTACGGTGTGGAGCAGTCGAGCAAGCTCGACTCTACGGATCAAGGCAGTCGGGCGGGTTACGAGGGGCTGGCGCGCTCAGGCTGCCGAAGACAACGCCGGTTCCCCGGCGATCAGGCGGTCGAAGTACTCGGTGGTCAGCGCGATCTGGCTCTGCGGGTCTTCGGCACGGTTGACCACCGCGCGGAAGGCGGCATTCTCCGGCCGGTCCTTGGCGTACCAGCCCAGGTGCTTGCGCGCGATGCGCACGCCCTGCGGCTCGCCATAAAACGCATGCAGCGCATGCAGGTGACCGAGCAGGATGTCGCGCACTTCATCCAGCGACGGTGGCGGCAGTTCCTCGCCGGTGGCCAGGTAGTGCGCCACCTCGCGGAAGATCCATGGCCGGCCCTGTGCCGAGCGGCCGATCATCACTGCGTCCACGCCGGTTTCCTTCAGGACGTAGGCGGCCTTCTGCGGCGAATCGATATCGCCGTTGGCGATCACCGGAATGCGGAGTGCGGCCTTGATCTCGCCGATCGTGGCGTACTCGGCCTGGCCGGTGTAGTGCTGGTCGCGGGTGCGGCCGTGCACCGCCAGTGCGGCGATGCCGCTGTCCTCGGCGATGCGCGCGATCACCGGACCATTGCGATGGTCGCAGTCCCAACCGGTACGGATCTTCAGCGTGACCGGCACGTCCACCGCGTTGACCACGGCTTGGAGGATGCGCGCCACCAGCTGCTCGTCGCGCATCAGTGCCGAACCGGCCCAGGCGTTGCACACCTTCTTGGCCGGGCAGCCCATGTTGATGTCGATGATCTGCGCGCCGTGGTCCACGTTGTAGCGGGCGGCTTCGGCCAACTGCTGCGGCTCGGTGCCGGCGATCTGCACGCTGATCGGTGCCGGCTCGCCGTCATGGTCCATGCGATGGATCGACTTGCGCGTGGTCCAGAAGCGCGGGTCGCTGATGGTCATTTCCGAGGCGGCCAGTCCCGCGCCCAGCCGTTTGCACAGCAGGCGGAAAGGCTTGTCGGTGACGCCGGCCATGGGCGCCAGCACGACGTTGGGGGCAATGGTGTACGGGCCGATCTGCATGCGCCCATTGTAGGGCGCGGGCGGCGGTACGGCCGTGTCGGAGGCGTTCCGGTTCAGGCCGATCCGCACCCAGCTCATGCCGTACCGGCATCAACAGATGCTTGACGGTTGCTTCCGCCGCCCCCAAGGGTGGGCGATGGTAGGCGGCTACCCCAGGCTCTGCCAGGCCTGGCGGGTACCCAACGCGAAGGCCAGCCCCAGGCTGAGGCAGGCCAGTGAACTGACTACCCAGAAGTACCGGCCGTTGTAGCCGGGCCGGAGCAGCGCCAGCCCGAATCCCATCGCCGCGCGCAGCAGCAACAGCAGGGCGATGCCCGACAGCACCGGACGGCTGGCCGGCAGCGGCGAATGCCAGCCTGCGGCTGCCAGCGCATACAGCGTCCAGGCCACCAGCACGGCAGTAATGCCGGCGGTCATCAGTGGTGGCCACCAATGCCCCGCCTGTGCCAGCCGGACCATGCGCGGGCCAGCGCCGAACCACCGGTACCAGGGTGCCCCAAAGGCAATGCAGCCGATATGCAGCAAGGCTGCGATGGCACTGCCGGCGGCGGCAACCAGCAACCAGGGGAATCCGTCCATGTCCTGCCCGTGCAGAGAAGCTGCGCGGATGTTCGGCGAGGGGCGGGGTGAGGGCAATGCGGCAGGCGGTCGCAGAGCTGGACAATGGGCAAAAGAAAGGCCCGGATGCCAGCGCACCCGGGCCTTCCCATCCACGCATGGCGTGGATCTACTTCACTTCCACGTCGGCCGGGGTGAAGCGCGGCATTGCCGCAGCAGCGCCTTCCTTCTCGGTCGAACGACCGGCGAACTGGTTGGCGAAGCGCACGTGGCGGGCGAACGGGGCGTCGGCCACCTGCGCCAGCGACGCGGCCAGCGCACCGTTGAAGGCGTCACCGGCACCGGTGGTGTCGATCGCCTGCACCTGTTCGGCACCCACGCGGTAGTACGGCTGGGTATCGCCGCGCAGGTTCTCGTCGGCATGCGACACGAACACACCCACCGAACCCAGGGTCACCACCACGGTACCGTTGCCGACCAGCTTGCGGCAGAGCGCATGCAGGCTGGCACCATCCAGCGCGGCGACGTCGTTGGCATCCACGCGCTCACCGACATGGCGGCCGAGCAGGGCGGCGAACTCGGTCTCGTTCGGGGTGATCACATCGGCCAGCTTGAGCAGGCCGATGGTCGAAGGGGCGTCGGCCGGTGCGGTGTTGAGCACGGTGGTGACGCCGGCCTCGCGGGCCGTGGCCAGTGCCGCTTCGATGGTCTGCACCGGCGATTCCAGCTGCACCAGCACCACCTTGGCGCCGGTCAGCAGGGCCTGCTGCTGTTGCAGGAAGTCGGTGCTCAGCGCGGCGTTGGCACCCGGTCCGATCACGATGGTGTTGCGGCCACGGGCATCGACGTAGATGCCGGCGGTGCCGGTCGGCTCGCTGCTGGCCTCGGCGATCAGCGCGAATCCATCCTGCGCGGCCAGCTCACGGGCGGTGGCACCACCGGCGTCGTCGCCCAGCGCGCATACGAAGTGCGTGTCGGCACCGGCGCGGCAGGCCGCCACGGCCTGGTTGAAGCCCTTGCCACCGGGGCCGGTGCTGTAACGGCCGGCAATGGTCGCACCCGGTGCCGGCAGCGACTCGCACCGCCACACGTGATCGACATTGAAGGAACCGACGACAACGACACTGCTGCTCATAGGGAATCTTTTCTCAACCAAGGGTTCAACTGAAGTGCGTCAGCACGCCGGCGATGGTCGCCGTCATGAAGGTGGCAATGGTACCGCCCAACACCGCGCGCAGGCCGAACTTGGCCAGATCGTGGCGACGTTCCGGGGCCAGGCCGCCAATGCCGCCGATCTGGATCGCGATCGAGCTGAAGTTGGCGAAGCCGCACAGCGCGTAGGTGGCGATCAGGCGACCTTCCTCGGACAGGCTCACGCCGGCGATCTGGCCGTTCACGATCTGCGACAGCTCGGTGTAGGCCACGAACTCGTTGATCACGACCTTCTGGCCGATCAGCGAACCGACGGTGGTGGCATCGGCCCACGGGGTGCCGATCACCCAGGCGATCGGGGCCAGCACGTAACCGAAGATGGTCGACAGGTTGGTCGGCTTGCCGATGGCGGCGGCCAGGCCGGTCACATCGCCGATCCAGGTCAGCGGGGCGTTCAGCAGCGCGATCAGGGCGATGAAGGCCAGCAGCATCGCACCGATGTTCAGCGCCAGCTTCAGGCCGTCACCGGCGCCGGCGGCGGCCGCGTCGATGATGTTGCTGGAGGTCTTCTCGACTTCCATCTTCACCGTGCCGCGGGTCAGCGGGGTGCCGGTCTCCGGGATCAGCAGCTTGGCCACGACCAGGGTGGCCGGGGCCGCCATGATGCTGGCCGCCAGCAGGTGCTTGGCGTAGAAGGCCTGCTGCGCCGGATCGCCACCGCCGAGCATGCCCACGTAGGCCGCCAGCACGCCGCCGGCGATGTGCGCCATGCCGCCGATCATCATGGTCAGCAGCTCGGACTGGGTCATCTTGGCGATGTACGGGCGCACGGTCAGCGGCGCCTCGGTCTGGCCGATGAAGACGCTGGCGCAGACGCTGGTGGTTTCCGCACCCGACACGCGCATCACCTTGGTGATCGACCAGGCCATCACGCGCACGATGCCCTGCATGACGTTGAGGTGGTACATCACCCCCATCAACGCAGAGAAGAAGATGATGGTCGGCAACACCTGGAAGGCGAAGATGAAGCCGTAGTTCTTGGTGTCCATCAACGAGCCGAAGATGAAGCCCGAGCCCTCGTTGACGTAGCTGAGGATCTTGACGAAGCCCTTGCCCAGTGCGTCGAACACGTCGCGTCCGCCCGGCACCAGGATCACCAGCGCCGCGAAGGCGATCTGCAGGGTGATACCGGTGGCAACCAGCTTCCAGTCAACCGCGCGCTTGTTATTGGAAAACAACCAGGTGATGCCGATCAGCACCGCCAACCCGAACAGGCCGAAGCCGATCCTGCCCAAACCTTCGACCATGTGAGTGACTCCCCTGGGGCGTCGCGAAAAACGGGAAGCCTAGTGCAGGGCAGGGGCCGGGGCAAGAAAAAGCAGCGTGTGCGCGGCCAACGGTACCGATCAGGCCAGCAACGGCAAGGGCTTGCGGCTGGCGGCGGCGGGTAGAATGGGGTTCGATCCCGGCCCGGATGCGGGCCCGCAGCAGGAGATTCGCATGCAATACCGTCGCCTGGGCTCCACCGGCCTGCCGATTTCCGCCTTGTCCTTCGGCGCCTGGGTGACCTTCGGCGACCAGATCCCGCGCGATGAGGCCCGCAACCTGGTGGCCGCCGCCTGGGATCATGGCGTCAACTTCTTCGACAACGCCGAGGGTTATGCCAACGGCCGTGCCGAACAGGTCATGGGCGACGTGATCACCGATCTGCGCCTGCCGCGCGACGGTTTCTGCGTGTCCAGCAAGGTGTTCTTCGGCAGTGCCAAGGACCCGCGGCCGACCCAGCGCGGCTTGTCGCGCAAGCACGTGACCGACGCCTGCCATGCCGCGCTCAAGCGCCTGAGGGTGGACTACCTGGACCTTTATTACTGCCACCGCCCGGATCCGGACGCGCCGATCGCCGAGACCGTGCACGCCATGGATACCCTGGTACGGCAGGGCAAGATCCTCTACTGGGGCACTTCGGAGTGGTCGGCGGCGCAGATCCAGCAGGCGCTGGACATCGCCGAGGCGCGCAACCTGCAGGGCCCATCGATGGAGCAGCCGCAGTACAACCTGTTGCACCGCGAGCGGGTCGAGGTCGAGTACGCGCCGCTGTATGCGGGTGCCGGCCTGGGCACCACCATCTTCTCGCCGCTCGCCTCGGGCCTGCTCACTGGCAAGTACGACCAGGGCATCCAGGCCGATGCGCGGCTGGGGCGGGAAGGCATGGAGTGGTTGCAGGACCTGGTGCTGGGGGCCGACGCCGGCGCCCGCCTGGGCCAGGTGCGGCGCTTCAGCGAGGTGGCACGCGCGCTCGGCCACGCCCCGGCGACGCTGGCGATTGCCTGGTGCCTGCGCAACCCGAACGTTTCCAGCGTGATCCTCGGCGCAAGCCGGGTCAGCCAGTTGCTGCAGAACCTGCAGGCACTGGACGTGCTGGAGCAGGTCGACGCGGCCGGCTGGGCCCAGGTCGAAGCCGTCTTCGCCTGACAGCCCTTTGGGGAGTCGAGCCACGCTCGACTCCAGGTTGGTCGGGCCTTTGTAGAGTCGAGCCATGCTCGACTCCGCATGTAGCGCGGGCATTTCCAGGCGACGGCGCGAGAGCAGTCGAGCGTGGCTCGACTCTGCAAAAGCCGTGTGCCCCCATCTCCCAATAGATGAAATCTATCGAATTTCAGAATTCGATCATTAATCTCATCAATGAAATTGAGAATGGTTGTTGATTGTCAACTGAGAATCATTATCATTTAACTCGTCCCTCGCACGAGTCCAGATGCTCATGAATGCTCAACCTGTACTGCTGCGCCCCGAAACGCTGACCCTCCGCGATCGACCGGTCCGCGTCGTTCCGCCGGAAGAGGTCATCGACAGTGAAGCCCTGCTCAAGGGCCGTCGTGAAATCCTGATCCAGCACGGTGACCGCTTCTATCGCCTGCGGCACACCAGCAACGACAAGCTGATCCTGACCAAGTAATCGCGGCCTGGTCGCCCGCCTCCCTCCCTCCTGCCGGCAGCGCCGACAGGGTGGGCGACCCGTCCGCTCCCGCTCTCTCCCCCTCGGTCTACCGCGTGCACCTTCCGGGTGTGCCGGTAACCGGGGGTTCCCCTGCCTGACCGAATGAACCCGATGACCCGCCATACCGCCCTGTGTCTTGCTGTCTGGATGGCTTTGCCGCTGTCCGCCCACGCTGCTGCCGCCGCTGCGCCCGACGCGCGCGAATTTGACCGGGTGCAGGTCACCGCGACCCGCACCGAGCGGGCGGTGAGCGACGTGGCGGCCACCGTGGACGTCATCGACCGCGAGCAGATGGACCGGCACCTGGTGCAGGACATCAAGGATCTGGTGCGCTACGAGCCGGGCCTGTCGGTCACCCGCAGCGCGACCCGCTTCGGCCTGGATGGTTTCCGCATCCGTGGCCTGGACGGCAACCGTGTGCGCATCCAGACCGATGGCATCGTCATGCCGACCCGGTTCGACATCGGTTCGTTCGCCAGTTCCAACCGCAACTTCACCGACCTCGATACGCTCAAGCGCGTGGAGATCGTGCGCGGCCCGGCCAGCTCGCTGTACGGCTCCGATGCACTGGGCGGCGTGGTGGCGTTCGTCACCAAGGACCCGGCCGACTACCTCAAGGACGGCAAGAACAGCTACTTCGGCCTGAAGTTCGGCTACGACGGTGAGTGGAAGGGCCTGCTCGGCGGTGCCACCGCCGCCTTTGGTGGCGACCACTGGAGCGGCCTGGTCAACGTCAACCACCACCAGGGCCAGGAAACGGACAACAAGGGCACGGTGCGCAGCGACAACGATACCCGTACCGCGTCCAATCCGCAGGACCGCGACGGCCGCAGCCTGCTCAGCAAGCTGGTCTACGCACCGAGCGAAGACCAGCGCTTCCGCCTGACCGTGGAAGGCAACGAAGACACCACCGATACCAATGTGTTGTCGGCGATTGCCAGCGTTGCACCGCGCCCCGGCGCGATGGCTGCGGCTACTGGCATGAAGTCCCACGACACGCAGAAGCGTACCCGCGTGTCCTTTGCCCACGAAATGGATGCGCTGGACCAGCCGTTCGCCGACAGCCTGCATTGGCAGGTGTATGCGCAGAACAGCGAAACGCGGCAGCAGACCGACGAGACCCGCACCGACGGCAGCCGCCGTCACCGCGTGTTCTCCTTCGACCAGCATGCCTTTGGCCTGCAGGCGCAGTTCAACAAGGCGTTCAGCACCGGCAGCGTCGAGCACGCATTGACCTACGGCTTCGAAGGCACCCGTACCGAGATCCGCCAGAAGCGCGACGGCTACCAGGTCAACCGTGCCGGTGTGGTCAGCAACATCGTTACCCCCGACACCTTCCCGGTGCGTGACTTCCCGATCAGCAAGACCACCGAGTTGGGCCTGTACGCGCAGGATGAAATGCGCCTGGCCGACGGCAAGCTGTCGCTGGTGCCGGGCGTGCGCGTGGACCGTTACGAGCTGAAGCCGGAAGTGGACAGCATCTTCGCCGAAGACAATCCGACTACCGCCGTAGCGCAGCTCAAGAAGACCAGCGTGTCGCCGAAGCTGGGCATGGTCTGGCGCTTCACCGACCAGTGGTCGCTGTTCGCCGGCTATGCGCGTGGCTTCCGTTCGCCGCCGTACAACGACGTCAACATCGGCCTGACCAACGTGGCCTTCGGCTACACCGCCATCGCCAACCCGGACCTGAAGCCGGAAACCAGCGACGGCTACGAGCTTGGCCTGCGCTTCATCGCGCCGGCGGCGTACGTCAGCGTCAGTGGCTACTACAACGACTACAAGGACTTCATCCAGTCCAACGTCAACACCGGCCGCAACGCACAGGGCCTGATGGTGTTCCAGTCGCAGAACATCGCCGACGCGCGCATCCATGGTGCGGAAATGAAGGCCGGCATCGAATTCGGTGAACTCAGTCCGGCGCTGAAGGGCTGGGCGCTGCGCAGTGCGTTGGCCTGGTCGCGTGGTGACAACCGGACCGATGACGAACCGCTGGCCTCGGTCGATCCGTTGCGTGGCACGCTGGGCCTGATGTACGACACCGATACCTGGGGCGTCGAACTGGCCGGCACCTTCGTGCAGCGCAAGAGGCGCCTGCCGCCGCCTGCTGCGCAGACCAATCCGAACGCACCGGCGCCGTTCGTCTACCAGCCGGCCGGCTACGGCGTGCTGGACCTGATGGCGCACTGGAACTTCGCACCGGGTGCCACCTTCAATGTCGGCGTGTTCAACCTGGCCGACAAGCGCTACATCGAATGGTCGTCCATCACTCCGAGCCTGATCACCAATCGCGCACTGAGCGATCGTTTCAGCAGCCCGGGCCGCACCTTCTCCGCCAGCCTTGCCGTTTCCTGGTGACCTCATGAGCCGAGCACTGTCCGCACGCAGGAATGACTCCATCGCCGCGCCGTACAGCGCGGCCTGGCCGACCCCGGCACAGCTGGCCACGCTCGGCACCGTGTTGTGCCTGTACCACGCCGACGGCAACGAGCTGGGCGGCTGGCGCCAGGCCGTACGCGTGCATGCCTGCCAGGGCGTGGACAGCGAAGGCCTGCGCGAAAGCCTGTGTTTCCTCGATGGCCGCGGCCGCTGCGTGTGGCGCCTGTACCTGCTGCCGGACAGCGACTTCCTGGCCTGGGACCGGCTGGTGGCTGCGTTGCCGCCGGGGCCCGAGCACGACAGCGACGGCAGTGTCGGCGAACGCCTGTGGCGGCGCCTGGCTGGTCATCTGGGTGGCCAGCGCTGGCGCCTGTGCGCGCTGCGCCTGCATGCCGCCGACGATGGCCGCACGCTGGCCGCCAGTCTGTCGACCCTGTCCTCGCTGGGCGCAGCCACCGCGCGCCGCATTGCACGGCTGGAAGGTGCCGAAGGCGAGCTGGCAATCGACGATTGCTGCTGTGCCGATGCCGCGCGGCGTCCGGCGCCGCGGATTCCCGGCGACCTGCCGCTGATCCGCCTGTGACCCACTCCTGATGGAACGCCTGTCGGCCACGGACGGCCTCTCAACGCATCTGCAACCCCGAAGGAAGACCCCGATGAAGCTCCAGACAGCCAGCGCCCTGCTTGTGCTCGCCGCCAGCGGCGTGGCCAGCGCGCAGCCCTCCGATATCGCCCGTGACCACGACAGCATCCTTGCCATGCAGGGTGAGTACACCGTGGACTTCGCCTTCGACGAGACCGTGCTGCTGAAGCCGGGCTACGAGCGCGCGTCGGCGATGCGCAGCGGTGGCAGCGAAGTGGTCATCGTGGTCGAAGACACGCCGAAGCGCATCGTGCTGCAGCACCTGCTGCTGGACGAGAAGAGCGGCCACATCACCAAGCACTGGCGTCAGGACTGGGTGTACGAAGCACCGAACCGTTTCGAGTTCAGTGCCGACCAGACCTGGAAGGTGCGCAGCATTCCGGCGGCGGTGAACCAGGGCGCCTGGACCCAGTGCGTATACGAAGTGAGCGACGCACCGCGCTATTGCGGCACCGGCACGTGGACCTACACCAACAACGTGCCGAGCTGGACCAGCGACCTGAGCTGGCGTCCGCTGCCGCGCCGTGAGTACACCAAGCGCAGTGACTACAACGCGCTGGCCGTGATCAACCGCCACACGCTGACCCCGAACGGCTGGACCCACGAGCAGTTCAACACCAAGGTGCAGCGCAACGCCGATGGCAGCCAGGTGGAGATCGCCCGCGAGTTCGGCTTCAACGACTACGTGAAGACCACCGAGGTCGACTTCACCCCGGCGCGAAACTACTGGAAGGCCACTGCCGGTTACTGGGCCAAGGTGCGCCAGCGCTGGGACGGCTTCCTCGGCCAGGCCCCGGGCGTGCACCTGAAGACCAAGATCGACGGCATGGCGATGATCATCCCGATGTTCACCCAGGCCGAAGAGATCCAGGCCGGCAAGAAGGTGAAGGACAAGCAGATCGACGACGTGTTCGCCAAGTACGTGGAAAAGGCCCAGTAAGTCGAGCCCTGCTCGACTCATGGCGCGGATCCTCTGGTCAGGTGCAGCGCCGCGTATCCGCTTCTGGTAGGTGCCGAGCTTGCTCGGCACGCTCTTCGCCGGCGATTGCACACCGCATCCACGCGTGGTTTGGATGTGACGTGCTGGATATCCGCGCCTGGTAGGTGCCGAGCTTGCTCGGCACGCTCTTCGTTGGCGATTGCACACCGCATCCACGCATGGCGTGGATCTACCGTGCCGCATATCCGCTCCTGGTAGGTGCCGAGCTTGCTCGGCACGCTCTTCGTCGGTGATCGCACACCGCATCCACGCATGGCGTGGATCTGCCATGCCGCATATCCGCTTCTGGTAGGTGCCGAGCTTGCTCGGCACGCTCACCATCGGTGATCACACGCTGCATCCATGCCATGCGTGGATGCGATGCACTCAGGACGCCGGCCCACTCAAGGTGGTCAGGTCCAGCCCGGCGTCCTGGAAGGCACGCAGGGTAGCCTGCAGGCTGGCCTCGTCATCGCGGGTGCGGACGCCCATGGCAGCTTGGTGGCAACGCACTCGATCCGTGCTGCAGGCGCTACGGTCCGGCAGCAGCAGCGCGGTCTGTGCGACGAGGATCGCCATGTGCGCCACTTCCTTTCTCGGCTTCGGTTGGCCCCGGTAGAACCGGTCGAACTCAGCACGCAGGTCGGCCACCACGTCGGCATCGCTGCGCGTGCGTGACATGCTGACCGGAACCAGATAGGTCGGGTGGCCCTCGTGGAAGGCTTGCGCTTCATCAGCCAGCACCGTTTCCAGCACGAAGGCCTGCACCGCGTCAGGAACATAGCCCTCCGCCGCGCGGGCGCCTGCGGGCAGCACCGCGGTGAGCAGCGGGGAACTGGCCAGAAGGATGCGCAGACAGAGGCCGTATTTCATCTTCATTCCTTGAACCTCGGGAGCACGGGAGCAACCTTCCGCGCTTCCGGACGATCTGATCGGGTGGGGCGCGCAGCATAGCGCCCCACCCGAGTGGGTCACGATCGCGTCAGGCTTCGCGCAGGGCCAGTGCCGGTGGCGTATGCAGGATCGCGCGCGTACCCCACCAGCCTGCCAGCAGGCTCAAGCCGATGCCGACCACGCCGCCGATCAGCAGGCCCGGCCAGGGCGGCAGCAACGGCAGCTCGAACACCTTCTGCGAAACCGCCACGCCGATCGCAGCGGCCGCGCCCACCGCCAGCAACGCGGCCAGCGTGCCCAGCGCACCGAATTCCACCAGCACCGCGCCACGCAGCTGGCGACGGGTCGCGCCCAGCGTGCGCAGCACCGCGCTGTCGTAGCGCCGTTCGCCCGCCGTGGCCTGCAGCGCGGCCAGCAGTACCAGCACGCCGGCCAGCAGACTGAACACCATCACCAGCTGCACCGCCTGTGCCACCCGTTCCATCACATCGCGCACCTGCGAGATCACCGCGTCCACGTCCAGTAGCGACAGGTTCGGCTGCGCGCGTACCAGCTCGCCCAGTCCGGCGGCCTTGCCGGCCGGTAGATGGAATGCCGACAGCAGGTTGTGTGGCGTATCGCCCACCGCATTCGGGTTCAGCAGCACGAAGAAGTTCGGCCGGAAAGTGTTCCAGTCGGCCTTGCGCACGCTGGTGACAGTGAACTCGCGTTCCTGCTCGCCCACCGCAATGGTGATGCGGTCGCCGGGATGCACGCCGTAGCGCTTGGCCCAGCCGATTTCCACCGAGGCTTCGGCGGCGGTGCTGTCTGCCTTCCAGAAGGTGCCGTTGACCAGTGTGTTGGCCGGCGGGAAGCTGTTGCGCCAGCTGAAGTTCAACGGCCGGTTCTCGTCGTCGTCATCGCGCTGGCCTTCGCCCTGTGCCGGCTGCCCGTTCTGCTCCGGCGAGCGGTCCACGCGCAGCGGCGGCTTGCCGTTGATCGCGATCAGGCGGCCAGTGGCCATCGGTTCGATGCTGGCGTCGTTGGCGCCCAGTCCACGCAGTGCGGCCAGCACGCTGTCGCGCTGTTCGGGCTGGATGTTGATCAGGAAGTAGTTCGGCGTATCCGCGGGCAGTCGCTCGCGCCACTGCTGCAGCAGGCCGGGGCCGGTCACCGCCAGCAGCAACAGCGCGCACAGCGACAGCGACAGCCCCACCAGCTGCATCACCGCCAGCATCCGGCGCCGGGTCAGCGCGGCCAGACCCAGCCGCCAGTGGCCATGCAGGCGGTGCTGCAGGCCGCGCAGCAGCTGCAGCAGCACGAAGCCGACCACGCCGGCCGCCACCGCCAGCGCGGCCAACCCGCCCAGCACCCACAGCGCCAGCTTGAGATCACCGGTGACCTGCACCGCCAGCAGCAGACTGGCCGCCAGGGCAGCCACGTAGGCCAGCAGCGAGGCCGGCGGCAGGGCGGCGAAGGAGCGGTTGAGCACCCGCATCGGCGGTACCCCGCGCAGGCGCAGCAGCGGTGGCAGGCCGAAGCCGAACAGCAGCAACAGCCCGATGCCGGCACCGGTCAGCGCAGGCATTGCCTCGGGCAGCGGCAGGCGCTGCGGCACCAGGCTGCCCAGCACCTGCACCAGGCCCTCCTGCGCCGCCATGCCCAGGCCGATGCCGAGTGCGCAGGCCGGCACCGCCAGCATCAGCAGCTGCAGTGCCAGACCGGACAGGATGTCGCGCTGGCGCGCGCCCAGGCAGCGCAGGATCGCCACCTGGTCGATGCGGCGCAGGGCGAAGCGGTTCGCCGCCAGCGCCGTGGCAACACCGGCCAGCAATACCGCCAGCAGCGCGCTGAGGCCGAGGAAGCGCCCGGCCAGGTCGAAGGCCTGGCGCACGCCACGCTGGGTGTCGTCCACACTCAGCAGGCGCAGGCCCTTCACCTGCGGCAGCAGCCATTGCCGAAGTGCCGCGATCGGCTCTGCTGCTCCGGCGAACATCAGCCGGTAGTTGATGCGGCTGCCCGGACCGAGCAGGCCGGTGCCTTCCACATCGGCGCGGTTGACCAGCAGGGTGGGGGAAAGCGTAAGCAGATCGCCGCCGGTATCCGGCTCGGCCTCGATGATGCCGGCGATGCGCAGCGTGCCAGCGCCGAATTCAAGGTCGTCACCGGCCTTCAGTCCCAGCCCCTGGAGAAGGCGTGGGTCGGCATAGGCCTGGCCCTTGGCCGGCATGCCGGCGTTGTCGATCAGGGCGCCCCCGGGCGTGGCCCGCACCCGCAGCGTGCCACGCAGCGGATAGCCCGCCTGCACCGCCTTGATGCTGGCCATCTGGCTGGCATCGGCGTTGAACAGCACGCTGCCGAAGCTGGCGATACGGGTGTAGGAAAGTCCGCGCCGCTGCGCCTCGTCGGCGAACGCCTGCGGCGGGTCATCGCGCCCGGCGATGCCGAGGTCGCCGCCTAGCATTTCCGCTGCGCTGCCGGTCAGTGCCAGGTTGACCCGGTTCACCAGCGTGCCGACCGCGGTCATCACCGCCACGCCCAGCACCAGCGCGGCGAACACGGTCAGCAGGTCGCCGGCCAGCGCCTCGCGGCGCAGCGCGCGCCACGCGTGCCGCAGCAGGTTCATGCCTGCGCCCCACGCTCGACCGGCAGCAGGCGGCCGTCGTCGATGCGGTGGATGTACTGGCAACGCTGGGCCAGGCGCAGGTCGTGAGTGACCAGCACCAGGGTGGTGCCGCTGCCGGCGTTGAGTTCGAACAGCAGGTCGCTGATGTGCTGGCCGGTGGCGTGGTCCAGCGAGCCGGTCGGTTCGTCGGCGAACAGGATGCGCGGGCGGGTGACGAAGGCACGTGCCAGTGCCACGCGCTGCTGCTCGCCGCCCGACAACTGGCGCGGATAGTGGCGGGCGCGATGGGCCAGGCCGACCTGGGCCAGCACTTCTTCCACCCGCGCCCGGTCTTCGCGCCCAGCCAGTTCCAGCGGCAGCGCGACATTCTCGGCGGCGGTCAGTGCCGGCAGCAGATGGAAGCTCTGGAACACGAAGCCGACCTCACGCGCGCGCAGCTGGGCGCGGGTCTCCTCGTCCAGCGCCGCCAGGTCCTGGCCGGCCAGCGCGATGCGGCCGCGGCTGGGCAGGTCCAGCCCGGCCAGCAGGCCGAGCAGGGTGGTCTTGCCGGAACCGGAGGCGCCGACGATGGCCGCGCTGGTCCCTTCATGGACGGTCAGGGTGATGTTGTCCAGTATGTGGACTTCACCCTCCGGGCCCTGCACGGATTTGCCGACCTGGTCGACGGCGATGGCAACGGACGCGCTGCGGGGGGACAGGCTGTCGATGAGGAGACTCCAATGCGCAAGACGGGATGGAGCCGGCGAGCCGGCGTGATGATGGTGCTGCTGCTAGGGTTCCTGCTGCTGCCTGGGCTGGCCTGTGCCAAAGGTCCGGCCGGCACCGTGCTGGTGCTCGGCGACAGCCTCAGTGCTGCCCACAATATCCCTGCCGACGCCGGGTGGGTGAGCCTGCTGCAGCAGCGGGTCAGGCAGCAGTCGAAAACACCGGCGCGCATCGTCAACGCCAGCATGAGCGGGGAAACCACCGCCGGCGCGCTGACCCGCCTGCCGGGCCTGCTGGCGAAGGAAAAGCCGACCGTGGTGGTGATTGCCCTCGGCGGCAATGACGCACTGCGGGGGCTGACCCCGGCGCAGGTGCAGGGCAACCTGGAAAAGATGGTGCAGGCCAGCCAGAAGGCCGGTGCCAAGGTGCTGCTGCTGGGCATCGACGTGCCGCCCAACTACGGGCCAGCCTATCGCCAGCGCCTGGCGGCGGCCTACAAGGCGCTGGCCACGCAGTACAAGGTGCCGCTGCTGCCGTTCCTGCTGGAGGGCGTGGCCCTGCAGCCGGGCATGATGCAGGCCGACGGGCTGCACCCGACTGCACAGGCGCAGCCGAAGGTGCTGGACAACGTCTGGCCGCTGCTCAGACCGTTGCTCTGAACCGTTTGTTTACCTCTTGACGGAACTTCACATCGCGTCCACCGTCGATCCGGCATGTTTCACAAAGCTGAAGTTAGAGGGAATCACATGCGTCAGACGAAGGAGACCTCCGGCTTGGTGCTGGTGGTCGAAGACAACCGCAACATCTCCGAGATGATCGGGGAATACCTGGAAGGTCGCGGCTTCGAAGTCGACTATGCACAGGACGGCCTGGATGGCTACCGCCTTGCGGCGGAAAACAGCTATGACGTCGTGGTGCTCGACTTGATGTTGCCGCGCCTGGATGGCATCGAAGTGTGCCGTCGCCTGCGCAACGATGCGCGCAAGTCCACCCCGGTGCTGATGCTCACGGCACGCGACACGCTGGACGACAAGCTCACCGGCCTCGGTTTCGGCGCCGATGACTACCTGACCAAGCCGTTCGCGATCCAGGAGCTGGAAGCCCGCCTGCGCGCGCTGATCCGCCGCGAGCGTCGCCAGGTCGGTTCGGAAGTGCTGAAGGTCGCCGACCTGGTGCTCGATCCGGTCAGCATGCGTGCCACCCGTGCCGGTACCGAGCTGCAGCTGTCGCCGATCGGCCTGCGCCTGCTGACCATCCTGATGCGCGAATCGCCGCGCGTGGTCACCCGCCAGGAGATCGAACGCGAGATCTGGGGCAACGGCCTGCCGGATTCGGACACCCTGCGCAGCCACCTGTACAACCTGCGCAAGATCATCGACAAGCCGTTCGACCGTCCGCTGCTGCATACCGTGCAGAGTGCCGGCTACCGCATTGCCGACATCGCCCAGCCGATGGCCTGAGCAGGCCCGCGCCGGTGCAGTCGCAGGCCGGGCCGGGCTGCGGCCAGGCACAAGGGCAGGGGATGACCGTCCGGCAGTGCCGCCGGTCATCGCCCGTGCATCCCAACGGCGCGGTGCGCTGCCTATAATCGCAGCGCTCTGACCGGGACCCCGCAATGCCGCACGGCCTGCCGCGCAAGATCCGTATCGCTTTCATCCTGCAGGCAGTGCTGGCCAGCCTGGGCATCCTGCTCGGTGCGTGGCTGGTTTCGCTGGTGATCAAGCACAGCCTGGTCGGCGCCGCCCTGCGCGAGGAGGCGGCGTACTTCTGGACGCTGCACGAGGCCTCGCCGGTGCAGCCGCCACCCAACACCCAGAACATCCGTGGCTACCTGCTGGAAAGCGGGCAGTCGGCTCTGTCGTTGCCAGCCAATCTGCGCAACCTGGAGCCCGGCTTCCACGAACTGCCCAAGGACGACCAGCTGGTGCTGGTCGATGTGCGCCCGGCCGGCCGCCTGTACCTGGTGTTCCTGCGATCGCGCGCGGAAATGCTGGCGTTCTGGTTCGGCATCGTGCCGGTGCTGCTGACCCTGCTGGCGGTGTATGGCGCCAGCTGGGTCACCTATCGTGCGTCCAAGCGCCTGGTATCGCCGGTGAACTGGCTGGCGCGACGCGTCTCGCGCTGGGACCCGGGCCACCCGGAGGCGGCCGACCTGGAGCCGAACAAGCTGCCGGCGGACATGCAGGGCGAAACCCGCCAGCTGGCGGCCGCACTGCATTCGCTGGCCAACCGGGTCAGCGCGCACGTGGCGCGCGAGCGCAATTTCACCCGCGATGCCAGCCATGAACTGCGCACACCGCTGACCGTCATCCGCGTGGCCAGCGACATGGCGCTGGGCGATGACAGCCTGGAGCCGCGCCTGCGCCGCAGCCTGCAGCGCATCCAGCGTGCCGGCCGTGACATGGAGGCGGTGATCGATGCCTTCCTGATCCTGGCCCGCGAGGCCGACGTCGAGCCCCAGGTCGAGCTGTTCGACGTCAACGACATCGTCCGCTATGAAGTGGACAACGCCAACGAACTGCTGGGTACGCGCCCGGTGTCGGTGCACCTGCACAGCGATGGCCCGGTGCAGCTGCATGCGCCGCCGCGGGTGCTGCAGGTGGTGGTCAGCAACCTGGTGCGCAACGCGTGCAGTTACACCGATGAGGGGCGCATCGACGTGCATGTGCACAACGATCGGGTGGTGGTGCGCGATACCGGTATCGGCATGTCGGCCGACGCACTGTCGCGGGCCTTCGAGCCGTTCTACCGCGCCGAGCCGAGCCGTCCGCAGGGCACCGGCCTGGGCCTGTCGATCGTGCGCCGGCTGTGCGACCGCTTCGGCTGGAAGGTCAGCCTGGCCAGCGAGCCGGGTCAGGGCACCGAGGCGACGGTGATCTTCCGGTAGAGGGCTTTTGCCGGGCTGCGCCCGGCACCCGCCGAGGCGACATCAACATCAAAAGCGGGCATTCCGTGAAATGGCGGGGCGGTGTGGGTTTGCAGGACACGCCGTAAACCCGTCCATGGGGGCTCGATGGCGCCATCCATGGCGCCAACGGTCCTGCAAACCCACACCGCCCCGCCTTTGACAGTTTCCCGCGATCCGCAGTAGATCCACGCCATGCGTGGATGAATTCAGTAGATCCACGCCATGCGTGGATGAAGTTGCGGTAGCGCCGGGCCATGCCCGACGCACGCCTGACTCAATCGCACTTCACCTTCGGCGCCAGCGCCCTGGTCCAGATCGCATAGCCGGCCGGGGTCATGTGCAGCATGTCCTCGCGGAACAGCGACGCATCCGGCTGGCCGTCGGTGCCGAGCATCGGCGTGTAGACGTCGGTGAAACCGGTGTTGGGCAGCTTGGCCAGGGCGGCCCTGATCAGCGTGTTGGCCTCGTTGATCGCCGGCAGCAGGTGTGCGCGCGACGGGCTTGGCTTGATCGACAGGTACTCCACCTTCGTCTTCGGCAGGTCGCGGTGCACGCGCTGCACGAAGGCAACCACATCGTCGCGCACCTGCACGGCGCTGCGGCCGCTGTTGAGGTCGTTGTCACCGGCGTAGAAGAACACCTTGCACGGTGCATACGGCACCACGATGCGGTCGGCATACCAGGTGCTGTCACGCACTTCCGAACCGCCGAAACCACGGTTGAACACCGGCTGGCCGGGGAAGTCGGTGGCCAGGCTCTCCCAGAAGCGGATCGAGGAGCTGCCGATGAACTCGATGCCGCCCCGTGGCGGCGGGCTGGCCTGGTCGGCGCTGGCAAAGTGGGCCATGTCGCCGGCCCAGGCCACGTTGGAGACCTGCTCGGGCACGCGCGGCGGCTTGGCCGGGCTCAGCGCCTGGGCCAGGGGGGCGGCGGTCAGCAGGCCCAGCATCAGCAGGCAGGTACGGCGACGGGACATCAGGCGCTCCAGCAGGGAAGGGGAAAGCCATCATAGAAGCTGGGGCGGGCCGGGGCTTGCCCCTGGCAGTCCATTCACCGGGCCGGTGCCGGGATGCGGCTGGCGGCCTTGTGGCAAAATGGCGGCCATCTGCCTATCCCTGTGCACCCATGATTCCCTGCCGTGCGTCTGAGCGGTCGCTGCGCCGCGCCCCTGTTGCTGGATGTTCCACCCGTGGCTGATCAGTTCGGCCATCTGCCCCGCGGCCCGCGCCGCATCTTCCAGGCCGCGCGCTGGTCCTGGCAGGGCCTGCGCGCCGCCTGGCTGCATGAGTCCTCGTTCCGGCTGGAGGTCTACCTGCTGATCCTGCTGACCCCGGTCGCGGTCTGGCTGGGCCAGACCCCGGTCGAGCGTGCGCTGCTGATCGGCTCGATGCTGCTGGTGCTGGCGATGGAACTGGCCAACTCGGCCATCGAGGCGGTGATCGAACGTTACGGCAGCGAGATCCACGAGCTGGCCGGCCGCGCCAAGGACATGGGTTCGGCGGCAGTGTTCGTGCTGATGATGAACGTGCTTCTGTGCTGGGCGCTGGTCGTGGTCCCGCATGCAATGGCCGGCAATTACGGCTGATCCCCATTCCCCCACTGCCCTGAAGAGTTTCCATGTCCTTTGAGTTCCTCGCCGACCCCAATGCCTGGGTGACCCTGTTCACCCTGAGCGCACTGGAAATCGTGCTCGGCATCGACAACCTGGTGTTCATTTCCATCGCGGTCAGCAAGCTGCCGGAAGAGCGTCGCCCGTTCGCGCGCAAGCTCGGCATCGCCGTGGCCTGCATTACCCGCATCGCCCTGCTGGTGTCGCTGGCCTATCTGGCGCACATGTCCGCCAACCTGTTCACCGTGGCTGGTATGGGCATCTCCATCCGCGACCTGGTGCTGATCGTCGGTGGCCTGTTCCTGATCATCAAGGGCTACATGGAGATCAAGGAACTGATCACCGGTGGCGAAGACGAGAACCCAGCCACCAGCAAGGCCTCGGGTGTATTCGGCATGGTCATCCTGCAGATCGCCATCATCGACATCGTGTTCTCGCTGGACTCGGTGATCACCGCCGTCGGCATCGCCGATCACATCCCGGTGATGGTCGCCGCCATCCTGCTGTCGGTGCTGGTGATGCTGCTGGCCGCCAACCCGCTGGGCCGCTTCATCGACGCAAACCCGACCGTGAAGATGCTGGCACTGGCCTTCATCCTGCTGATCGGTGCGGTGCTGATCCTGGATGGCCTGGACGTGCACGTGCCCAAGCCCTACATCTATGCCGCCATGGGCTTCTCGGTGCTGGTGGAATGGCTGAACCTGCTGATGCGCCGCCGCGCACGCGATCACCACGTGCCGGGTGCTGGCGACTGGTAAGCAGATCACAGGCAAATGTGTGTCCAGAACCCCCGGCCAGCGCCGGGGGTTCTGCGTTATGGGACCCATTGGGCTCGCCGGGCCATGCCCGGCGGGGAGGTTCCCGCCAGCTGTGAATTGAGGTCAACAGTGTTTTCCCGGGGCGAGGCTTAATCCGCGGCAGCAAAGCGCGCAGGCTACGCGCTCTTTTCCAGGACCTGCCCCACGCAGGATGACCCCATGAACTCCAGAGCCGCATTGTTGGCCCTTGCCGTCGGCGCCTTCGCCATCGGCACCACTGAATTCGCGCCGATGGGCCTGCTGCCTGTCATTGCCGACGGCGTCGGCGTGAACATTCCCACCGCCGGCATGCTGATCACCGCCTATGCCGTGGGCGTGATGCTGGGCGCGCCGGTGATGACCCTGCTGATGGGACGGTTTGGCAAGCGCACCGCGCTGATGCTGCTGATGTCGATCTTCGTGGTCGGCAACCTGCTCTCGGCACTGGCCCCGAACTACGGCCTGCTGTTGCTGTCGCGTCTGGTCACCAGCCTCAATCACGGTGCCTTCTTCGGCATCGGTGCGGTGGTTGCCGCCAGCCTGGTGCCGAAGGACAAGCAGGCTGCCGCCGTGGCCACCATGTTCATGGGCCTGACCATCGCCAACATCGGCGGTGTGCCGTTGGCCACCTGGGTGGGCCAGCAGCTCGGCTGGCGTCTGTCCTTCGCCGGTACTGCGGTGCTGGGCCTGGTCGCGATCACCGCGCTCGGCCTCGCGCTGCCGGCATCCGCGCCGGGGCCGCGCCCGGACGTGCGCCGCGAACTGAGAGCGATCCTGCAGCCGCAGGTGCTGCTGGCGATGGCTACCACCGTGCTTGGCGCCGGCGCGATGTTCACCCTCTATACCTACGTGGCGCCGGTGCTGACCGAGCTGACCGGCGCGTCCAACGCCTTCATTGCGATGTCGCTGGCGCTGATCGGCATCGGCTTCACCTTCGGCAACGGCATCGGCGGGCGCATGGCCGACTGGTCGCTGGATGGCGCCACCCGCATCCTGCTGGCGGTCCTGGCCGTGTTGATGTTCGTGCTGCCGCTGGCCTTCATGAATCACGCCACGGCGGCGCTGGGCGTGCTGCTGTTCGGTGCGGCGACTTTCGCCATCGTGTCGCCGTTGCAGATCCGGGTGATGCAGGCGGCCAGCGAGGCGCCGGGACTGGCGTCGTCGATCAACGTCGGTGCGTTCAACCTGGGCAATGCCGTGGGTGCGGCGCTGGGCGGTGCGGTGATCAGTTCGGGCCTGGGCTATGCCGCGATTCCGGTGGCCGGTGGCCTGCTGGCGGCCTCAGGGTTGCTGCTGGCATGGCTGGGGCGTCCGCGCACTGCGGTGGCCGAGGCTTGCTGAGTGATGTGGGGTTCCGGCAGGGCTTGCAGCCCTGCACCCGCGGTAGTGCCGGCCGCTGGCCGGCAACTTCAAAAGCAAAGGCGTGCATTCCGTGGGTTGGCGGGGTGGGTCCGGTTGCGGGGGACGCCGTGAATCCGTCCATGGAGGCTTGGCCGCGGCATCCATGCCGCGGACACCCCCGCAATCGGACCCACCCCGCCTTCGACAGATTCCCGCGGTCTGTCGGAACGGCGTTCCGCTCTGGTAGGTGTCGACCTTGGTCGACACGAATGCCTGAAGAACCGGCTTTTGCTTTTGTTTTTTTCTTTTGATCTTCCCGCGGTACGCAGGAAATTGTCCGTGGCCGGGAGGGTGGGTTGGCTGGGGGCGTGAGCCGCATGGATGCGGCGATCGAGCTTACATGGACGTACTTGCAGCGCCCCCCAGCCAACCCACCCTCCCGGCCAACCCCGATATCCAGCAAACACAACCACCGCGGAGGGGGCGGCGCCCGATGGCCGGTCTTTCACCCGAACCATGGCATGCTCGGCGCCAAGCCCACCCGGAACCTCCGCCATGCGCCTGTTCACCCGTGTCCTGCCCCTGATGCTGTTGGCCTCCCTGCTCTCCGGCTGCGGCTACAACGCCATCCAGCAGAAGGATGAAGCGGTCAAGGCCAGCTGGTCGGAGGTCATCAACCAGTACAAGCGCCGCGCCGACCTGGTGCCCAACCTGGTGCAGACCGTGAAGGGCTTCGCCAGCCAGGAAGAGCGCGTGCTGACTGAAGTGACCAACGCCCGTTCGCGTGTCGGCCAGATCAACGTCAATGCCGACGACGAAGCCTCGCTCAAGCAGTTCCAGCAGGCCCAGGGCGAACTTGGCAGCGCGCTGTCGCGTCTGCTGGTGGTCACCGAGAACTACCCGGAACTGAAGTCGAACCAGAACTTCCGCGACCTGCAGGCGCAGCTGGAAGGTACCGAGAACCGGGTCACCGTCGCCCGCGGCCGTTACATCCAGCAGGTGCAGGACTACAACACCTACATCCGCTCGTTCCCGCAGGTGATCACCGCCAAGATCTTCGGCTACAAGACCAAGCCGAACTTCACCGTGGACAACGAAGCGCAGATCTCCAACGCGCCGGCGGTCGATTTCGGCAACGCGCCGCAGCAGCAGCCGGCACCGCAGCCGGGGACCTGATCGATGCGCCTGGCCTCTGCGCTGCTGGCCCTGCTGCTGTGGCTGCCGCTGGCCTCGCATGCGCAGCAGCTGGCGCCGGTTCCTGCGCTGGATTCGCCGGTGGTCGATACCACCGGCACGCTGGACGCCACGCAGAAGCAGGCGCTGGTGCAGCAGGCGATCGAACTGCAGCAGCGCAAGGGCAGCCAGCTGCAGGTGCTGGTGGTGCCGACCACCCAGCCGGAGGACATCGCGCAGTACACCACGCGGGTCTTCGACCAGTGGCAGATCGGCCGCAAGAGCGTGGATGACGGGGTGCTGCTGGTGGTGGCCAAGGACGACCGGCGCGTGCGCATCGAGCCGGGCTACGGTCTGGAAGGCGCCATTCCCGATGCCATCGCCAACCGGGTCATCCAGGAATACCTGGTGCCGCGCTTCCGCAGCGGCGACTACGCCGGTGGCATCACCGACGCCACGGCGGTGCTGGTCAAGCTGATCGACGGCGAAACGCTGCCGGCACCGGTCAGCGGCCATCGCGGTCGGGAACCCGGCGGTGGCGGCGATACCTGGTTCCTGGCGTTGTTCATCGGTGTGTTCGCCGGCAGCATCCTGCGCGGCGTGTTCTCGCGCGTGCCGCGACCGCTGCGCGGCCTGCTCGGCGGTGCCGGTGCGGCGCTGGCGGCGTTCCTGTTCACGTCCACGCTGCTGGCCAGTGGCCTGGCCGGCGTCGTAGGGCTGATCGTGGCCATGCTCTCCGGTCATCCGGGCCGCTTTGCCGGTGGCGGCGGCTGGGGCGGTGGCAGGGGCGGTGGCAGCTGGGGTGGCGGAGGCGGCTTCGGCGGGGGCGGTGGATTTGGTGGCGGCGGCGGCTGGGGTGGCGGTGGTGGCCGCTCCGGTGGTGGCGGTGCTTCGGGGGGCTGGTGATGATCCAACGTCTATGTCGGCACGTGTTTTCGCCGTCGGTACGGCGCGCGTTCCCGCCCGCCACATTGCAGGCGATCACCGAGGCCATCGCGGCCGGTGAGCAGCGCCACGGTGGGCAGGTGATGTTCGCGGTGGAAGCGGACCTGCCGCTGGGGGCGCTGTGGCACAGGGTGACCCCGCGCCAGGCCGCCGAGCATGCCTTTGCCCGCCTGCGCACCTGGGATACCACCCACAACAACGGTGTACTGATCTACCTGCTGCTGGCTGACCACGCCATCGAGATCGTCGCCGACCGGGGCCTGCAGGGCCGGGTCAGTCCGGCGCAGTGGCAGCGGGTCTGCACCCACCTGCGCGAGGGCCTGCGTGGTTCCCATCCGGTGGAAGCGCTGCAGGATGCCATCGACGAGGTCTCCAGCCTGATCGAAGGGCACTTTCCGGCCTCGACGCGGTCGAACGATGACGCGTTGCCGAACTCGCCCCAGCTCCTTGGTTGAGCCGGGGCGGCACTGGCCCGAGAATAGGCGTTCAACCGCAAGGCACCTTCCATGATCTATTTCCACGACATCGACCCCATCGCCCTCTCGCTGGGGCCGATCAAGGTGCACTGGTACGGCATCATGTACCTGCTCGGCTTCACCGCAGCCTGGCTGCTGGGCCGCAAGCGCATCGCTGACGGGCGCCTGCCGGGTGTCGATGCCAACGGCTTCTCCGACCTGCTGTTCTACGCCATGCTCGGCGTGGTGCTGGGCGGGCGCATCGGCTACATGCTGTTCTACGCGCTGGGCGATTTCCTGCACAACCCGCTGCTGCTGTTCAAGGTGTGGGATGGCGGCATGAGTTTCCACGGCGGCCTGTTGGGCGTGATTGCCGCCTGCTGGTGGTGGTCGCGCAAGCACAAGCTGCACTTCTTCGACACCATGGACTTCATGGCGCCGCTGGTGCCGCTGGGCCTGGGCTTCGGCCGTATCGGCAATTTCATCGGTGCCGAGCTGTGGGGCAAGTACACCGACGGTAGCTGGGGCGTGGTGTTCCCGTCCGGCCTGCCGGCGCCGCTGAACCAGCTTGACCACGCCACCCTGCAGGCGCAGTTCGCCACCGGCGCGCTGAATCAGTTCGCACGCCATCCCTCGCAGCTGTATGAAGCGTTGCTGGAAGGGCTGGTGATGTTCGTGGTGCTGTGGACGGTGTCGGCCAAGCCGCGCCACCGCTACCTGGTCGGTGGCCTGTTCGCGCTGATGTACGGCCTGTTCCGCTTCGCCGTCGAGTTCGTGCGCATGCCCGACAACGGCGTCTACGTGGCCTTCGACTGGCTGACCCGTGGCCAGATCCTCAGCCTGCCGCTGATCGCCTTCGGCCTGGTGCTGCTGGTGATGTCGCGCCGCGCGCCGGTACTGCAGCCGCAGCCGCCGGTAGCTGCCGAGGGCAAGGCATGAAGGCTTACCTGGACCTGCTCTCGCACGTGCTGGAACACGGCGCCGAGAAGAGCGATCGCACCGGCACCGGCACCCGCAGCGTGTTTGGCTGGCAGATGCGTTTCAACCTGGCCGAAGGCTTCCCGCTGGTCACCACCAAGAAACTGCACCTGCGCTCGATCATCCACGAGCTGCTGTGGTTCCTGAAGGGCGACACCAACATCGGCTACCTGAAGGACAACCAGGTGCGGATCTGGGACGAGTGGGCCGACGAGAACGGCGACCTCGGCCCGGTCTACGGCAAGCAGTGGCGTAGCTGGGCTACCGCCGATGGCGGTGAGATCGACCAGATGCAATGGCTGGTGGACGAGATCAGGCGCAACCCCGACTCGCGCCGGCTGGTAGTCAGCGCCTGGAACGTGGGCGAGCTCTCGCAGATGGCGCTGATGCCGTGCCACAACCTGTTCCAGTTCTACGTGGTGGACGGCAAGCTCAGCTGCCAGCTCTACCAGCGCAGCGGCGACATCTTCCTCGGCGTGCCGTTCAACATTGCCAGCTACGCGCTGCTGACCCACATGGTGGCGCAGGCCACCGGCCTGGGCGTGGGTGACTTCGTGCACACGCTGGGCGATGCGCACCTGTATTCGAACCACTTCGAGCAGGCCCGCGAGCAGCTGTCGCGTGAACCGCGCGTGTTGCCGAAGTTGTGGTTGAACCCGGAGGTGACCGATCTGTTCGGCTTCCAGTTCGACGACATCCGCATCGACGGCTACGATCCGCATCCGGCGATCAAGGCGCCGGTGGCGGTATGAGCGCGCGCATGCTGTCCCGGTGCCTGTTGGCGCTGTGCGCTGCGCTGCCTCTGGGCATGGCCCAGGCCGCAGCGGCGGATACACTGTCGCTGGCCAGGCAGGTCAATGAGCAGATCGTGCACAAGCACATGCGCGAGGAAGTGCAGGCGTTCGCCGGAGCATTCAACGGCAGCACGATGCTGCCCCAGGATGTTCCGGAAGGCTGCCGGGCGCAGATGCGTGAGGCGGTAACCGGCATGTACACGGCGATGACCGAGCACCTGAAGGCGGGCGTCGAGAACCCGGCGTATCAGCGTGAGCTTGAACAGGGTCTGGCCACCGTCTATTCCAACGACCAGCTGAAAGCGTTCCTGGCGCGCGGCGCCAGCGACGATATCGCTGCGCTGTCGGCAGAGATCCTGTCGGGACCGGGCCTGAAGGAGATCGAAGAGGCGCAGAAGCAGAAGATCCTCGCTGGCCTGGATGAGCAGACCACGTCCAGCCCTGCGCTGGCTACGGCGTTGCAGGCCGCCAGTGCCGCAAACGCTGCCTGCGAACGCCTGCAGATCGACGCCAGCTGAGGAGGTGGTAGCAATGAAGCTGTCGATGATCGTGGCGCTGGACCGCAACCGTGGCATCGGCCAGGGCAATGCCATGCCCTGGCACCTGCCGGATGATTTCAAGCATTTCAAGGCGCTCACCCTGGGCAAGCCGATCCTGATGGGGCGCAAGACCGCCGAGTCGATCGGCCGCGTGCTGCCGGGGCGGACCAACCTGGTGCTGACCCGCAGCGGCCAGGTGCCGTTCGAGGGCATGCGTGCGGTGGCGTCGCTGGACGAAGCGAAGTCGATTGCCGAAGGCGAGGGCGCCAGCGAGCTGTGCATCATCGGCGGCGGTGAGATCTTCCACCAGCTGCTGGAGCAGGCCAATGACCTGTACCTTACCTGGGTGGATGCTGAAGTCCCCGCCGATACCCATTTCCCCGAAGTGGACGTGCAGGACTGGCGGGAAGTGAGCAGCGAGCCGCACCCGGCCGACGAACGTCACGCGTACGCGTTCCGCTTCGTGCACTACGTGCGCCGCTGATCGCAACGCACCTGTAGAGCCGAGCCATGCTCGGCTGCTTTCCGCGGACACATCCGATAGCCGAGCATGGCCCGGCTCTACAGGATTGCCTACGGCATCCGGTAATGCCCGATGATGGCGTGCCGGAACAGCAGGTTCTCTTCGCGGGTGCCGCGCGCGATGTTGTGCAGCACCAGCGGCGTGCCATCGGCCAGCTGCCGGTCGGAGACGATGCCCACATGCAGCAGGCCGTTGCCGTTGAGCTTCCAGGCAACGATGTCACCGGCCGCATAGTCGGTGACGAGGGCGGTGATCGGTTGCTGCCAGCCCTGCCGTTCGAACCAGCGCATCAGGTTCGGTACACGACGATGATCGATGTTGCGGTCCGGCCGTGACAGGCCCCAGATCGCCGGATAGGCACTGAAGTTGCCGCGCATGTCTTCATGCACGCGTGCCTGCAGGTCCAGGCCCTGGCTGCGCAGGGCGCGCACCACCACATCGGTGCACACGCCGCGATCCAGTGGCACGTCTCCGCCGGGATAGGCCAGCACTTGATAGGCAGGGTCGTAGCGGGTGGTGACGCCGATCTGCGCGCGCGCCGCTGCCACCAGTGGTGGTGAAGGCGCCTGTAGTGGCGTCGGTGTGCGTTCAGCGCTGTCCGCAGCCGTGGGAGCAGTCGGCGAGCCGGGCTGGCAGCCGCTGGCCAGGGCCAGCGACAGCAGCACCGTCCATGGTGCCCAGCCGTGCCGCGTCATGCCTGCGGCGGGGTGCTGTTGTTGTTGGGGCCGCCGGAGCCACCACCACCGCCACCACGGCGACGACGACGGCGCGGGCCGCGGTTGCCCGGGTTGGCGGCCGGAGCATTGCCGCCGCCCTGTTCCTTGCCCTGCGCCGGTGCGGCCGGGCGCTCGTGCGCCGGTCGTGCGGGTGGGCGGGCGTTGGGCACGGGTGCCGGTACGTCGCGGCCTGGCACCTGCACCACGCGCAGTTCATCGGTATCGAGCTGGATCGCGGTCAGCTTGCCGCCCCAGACCGCGCCGGTGTCGATGGCGTGCACGCCCTGGGTGATGGTCAGGCCCAGCGCCGACCAGTGGCCGCAGACGACCTTGAGGTCACGCTCGACCCGGCCCGGCACTTCGAACCAGGGATACAGCCCCTGTTCCTGGGTGCCCGGCGTGCCCTTGTCCTCGATGCCGATGCGCCCGCGCGGGGTGCAGTAGCGCATGCGGGTGAGCACGTTGATGATCGCGCGCGAGCGGTCGTAGCCGGACAGGTTCGGTGCCCAGCTCGGCTTGTCGCCGTACATGTTGCGGAACAGCTTGCGGTAGCCGGCGCCGTGCAGCTGCACCTCGACTTCGGCCGCATGCTTCTCGGCCATCTGCGTGGTCCACTTCGGCGCCAGGCCGGCGTGCACCATCATCCAGCCCAGCTCGCGGTCCACGTGCACCAGCTTCTGCAGGCGCAGCCAGTCCAGCAGTTCGTCGCGGTCCTCGGCCTGCACGATGCGCAGCAGGTCCGGGTTGACCTTGCGCTGTTCCTCTTCGGTGCGCGCACCGACGGCCAGCAGCGAAAGGTCATGGTTGCCCAGCACCACCACGCTGTGCTCGCGCAGCGAATGCACCAGCCGCAGCGTTTCCAGTGACTGGCCACCGCGGTTGACCAGGTCACCGCAGAACCACAGGGTGTCCTGCGCCGGGTCGAAACGGATCTTCTCCAGCAGTCGCTGGGTGACGT
The DNA here is from genome assembly GCF_032911605.1 of Stenotrophomonas mexicanensis. Lineage (NCBI taxonomy): Bacteria > Pseudomonadati > Pseudomonadota > Gammaproteobacteria > Lysobacterales > Lysobacteraceae > Stenotrophomonas > Stenotrophomonas mexicanensis. The sequence goes on along the minus strand of NZ_JAWJTG010000037.1, from coordinate 17,574 downwards.
CATAGCAGCCCTGCAGGTCGCCGATCGCCCACACACTCATCGTTCGGCCTCCGTGTCAGTGCAGGGTACGCGGGATGGCCAGCACGAAAGGTGCGACCGGCGCGGCAAATTCGGTGCCGTCGTCGGCGACCATGTCGTAGTGGCCCTGCATGGTCCCGTGATCGGTCCCCAGCATGACACCGGACGTGTAATGGAAGTCTTCACCGGGACGCAGGCGCGGCTGCTCGCCGATCACCCCGTCACCATCGACGTGCTCGACGCGGCCGTTGGCATCGGTGATGCGCCAGTGGCGTGCGACCAGACGCGCGGCAACACGCCCCTGGTTGTGGATGCGGATCGTGTAGGCGAACGCATAGCGCCCGTCTTCCGGCGCGGATTGATCGTCGAGGAAGCGCGGTGCGACTTCGACGGAGATGGCATAAACGTCAGCGTCTTCCATACCGGCAGTGTAATCAGGAGGCATTGGCCAAAGCGATGAATTCGGCCACGTCCAGCTGTTCGGCGCGGGCATCGGGACGCACGCCGGCGGCAACGAACTGTTCGGCGGACACCACGTTGTTCAGGGCGTTGCGCAGGGTCTTGCGGCGCTGCCCGAAGGCGGCCTTGACCACCTCGGCGAAACGCTCGTGGTCGTGGATGTTGATCGTGGCCGGGTCACGCGGCACCAGCCGCACCACGGCCGAATCGACCTTCGGCGGCGGCCGGAACGCGCCCGGCGGCACCACGAACAGCGAGGTCACCTGGCAGTAGGCCTGCAGCATCACGCTGAGCCGGCCGTACACCTTGCTGCCGGGGCCGGCGGCCATGCGGTCGACCACTTCCTTCTGCAGCATGAAGTGCATGTCGCGGATCACCGCCGCATGTTCCAGTGCATGGAACAGGATCGGCGAGGAGATGTTGTAGGGCAGGTTGCCGACCAGGCGGATCGACTGGCCGGCAGCCAGCTCGGTGAAGTCCACGCGCAGCACGTCGCGGTGGACGATGGTCAGCTCGCCCAGCGGCTCGGCGGCGGCGGTCAGTGGCGCGATCAGGTCGCGGTCGAACTCGATCACCGTCAGTTTCGGATGCACGCGGAGCAGCGGCAGGGTGATCGCGCCCTGGCCGGGGCCGATCTCGACCAGGCGGTCACCGTCTTTCGGGTTGACCGCCATCACGATCTTGTCGATGTAGTGGCGGTCGGCCAGGAAATGCTGGCCAAGCTGCTTCTTGGCCGGGGCGGTGAACACCGGGCCGGAGGGGGAATGCGGGGAATTCATGCGCTCAGTGTACGTTGCCGCGCAAGCTGCGCACACAACGTCGTTGCCGCCTGGAGGCTGGAAGGATCGGCAATGCCGCGGCCGGCAAGGTCCAGCGCGGTGCCATGGTCCACCGCCACGCGCGGGTAGGGCAGGCCCAGGGTCAGGTTCACCGCCTGCTCGAAGCCCGAATACTTCAGCACCGGCAGGCCCTGGTCGTGGTACATCGCCAGCACGGTGTCGAAGCCTGCCAGCTTGGCCGGCAGGAAGGCGGTATCGGCCGGCAGCGGCCCGATCAGGTCCATGCCCTCCGCGCGCAGGCGCTGCAGCAGCGGGATGACCAGGTCCAGTTCCTCGCGGCCCAGATGACCGTCTTCACCGGCATGCGGGTTCAGGCCGAGCACGGCGATGCGTGGCGCGGGCAGGCCGAATTCGCGGCGCAGCGCAGCGTGCACGGTGCGCAGGGTGTGTTCCAGGCCGGGCGCGGTGATCGCGTCGGCCACCTCGCGCAGTGGCAGGTGGGTGGTGGCCAGGGCCACGCGCACGATGTGGTTGGCCAGCATCATCACCACCTTCACCCCGGCCTGGTCGGCCAGCAGTTCGGTGGTGCCGCTGTAGGCGATGCCGCCTTCGTTGATGACCGCCTTGTGCACCGGGCCGGTGACTACGCCGTGCAGTTCGCCGGACAGGCACGCCTGGCCGGCACCGAGCAGGGCGCCGATGACGGCGCCGGCGTTGGCCGGATTGGCCTGGCCGAAGTGGCTGGGCACGGTATTGGCCACCACACGCACACGCAGATCGCCGGGGACGCGTGCTTCGGCGTCCTCGGGCAACAGCTGCAGGGGCAGGTTCAGCGCGGCCGCGGCCGCGCGCAGGGTATCCGGGTCGGCGAAGGCCAGCAGCCGGCAATCTTCACGCGGCTGCTGGACGAGGCGGACACACAGCTCCGGGCCGATCCCGGCGGGCTCGCCCGGTACCAGAGCGAGCTCGGGGCGCATCGGTCAGGACTGCGGCGGCGTGGCGGTGTTTTCCGCGCGGTCGCCGCTGCGGAAGCTGACGTAGGCTTCGCCACGCAGTTCCTGCAGGAAGCGGTTGTACTCGTCTTCCAGCTTGCGGCGGCCGATGGTCTCGCGGACCTGGGCACGCTGGTTGTCAGTGGTCACGTCGGTCTGGCGGGTGCCCACGCGCTGCACGATGTGCCAGCCGGCATCGGTGCGGAACGGCTGGCTGACGCCGCCATCCTGGATGCCGGACACCTGCTGGCCGAACGCCGGACCGAACGCGTCGGCCGGGAACCAGCCCAGATCGCCGCCCTGGCCCTTGCTGTTGTTGTCCTCGGAGGACTCCTTGGCCACGGTCTCGAAGTCCGCGCCACCGGCGATGCGGGCACGCAGGGTATCGATCTTGGCCTTGGCGGCAGCGTCGGTCTGGTGATCGTCCACGCGCACCAGGATGTGGCGGCCGTGGTACTCGGTGACCGTGTGCTCGCCACCGCTGGCGGCGCTGGCATCACGCACTTCCACCAGCTTCAGCAGCTGGAAGCCGCTGGGGCCGCGGATCGGGCCGACCACTTCGCCGGGTTTCATCTTTTCCATCATCTGCGCGAAGGCCTGCGGGATTTCGTCCAGGCTGCGCCAGCCTAGGTCGCCGCCTTCCAGCGCGTTGGGGCTGTCCGAATAACGCACGGCGGCGGCGTTGAAGTCCAGCTCACCCTTGTCCAGCAGGGCCTTCACGCCTTCGGCCTTCTTCTGGCCGGTGGCGATCTGGTCGGCGTTGGAGCCGTCGGGCAGGGCGATCAGGATGTGCGCCAGGTGGTACTGGTTGCCAACCGTGGCCTGCTGCTTCAGGGCGGCGTCGACTTCGCCCTCGCTGACGCTGATGCGGCTCTGCGCGAAGCTCTGGCGCAGGCGCTGCACGGTGATTTCATCGCGCACCGAAGCGCGGAAATCGTTGAAGTCGATGCCGTCGTGGGCCAGGCGCTGGCGCAGTGCATCCAGGTTCGAGCCGTTCTGCTGGGCGATGGCATTCATCGCCTGGTTCAGCTCCTGGTCGCTGACGCGGATGCCGCTGCCCTGGGCGCGGGCCACCTGCAGCTTGACCAGCACCAGGCGCTCGAGCACCTGGCGGCTGAGCACGTCTTCCGGCGGCAGCTGGTTTTCACGGCCGGCGTACTGCGCCTTGATGTTGGCGATCGCACGCTGGAGCTCGCTCTGCAGGATCACGTCCTCGTCGACGACGGCGGCGATGCGGTCCAACGGCTGCGCCTCCTGCGCGAGCACCTGCAGGGGGGCGGACACGCTGGACACCGCCAGCAGGGAGGCGAGAAGAACGGGGAAGCGCTTGGTCATGGGATCTGATTCGGATCGTAGTCATCCCGGGTCGCCCCGGTGTTGCTGGGCGGCACGAGATAGAGGTCGTCGCGGTTGTAGCCGAGGATAGCACGGCGCAGCGTACGGTCCGTGTCCTGGCCGATGGAGCTGAGGCCCTTGAGGACGAACTCCAGCTGGATGGAATTGTTCATGTCGCCTTCGCGGTTGCGCACGTAGCGGCGGGCCACTGCACGCACGGCCAGGCAGCAGCTGTCCCACTGCACGCCGGCGATGATCTCCAGCGGTTCCTTGTCCTGCAGCGAGTAGTAATACCGGCCCACCAGGCTCCAGCGCGCATTCAGCGGGTACAGGAACGACAGGTCGGCCTGCTCCAGCAGGGTCCGGTCATGCTTGTTGGCGGTCGCCGGGGCGCCGGCATTGATGCGGTAGCGGTAGCTGAGGTTGATCACGCCATCGTTGGGCATCAGATAACGGGCGCGGACGCTGGCCAGATCCTCGCGCTTGTACTTCGGGTCCCACTGGTAGGTGGCGCCCAGGGTCCAGCGGTCGTTGATCATGTAGTTGCCGTCGGCGATCCACGCCGACTTGCCCTTCTCCACCGGCGCGCCGCCCGGCGTGGTGCTCACCCGCGATTCGTCGAAGTACTGGATCTGGCCGATCGCGGCCGAGAAGCGTTCCTTGCCGGTGGTCTGGTCGATGAAGCGGGTGCCCAGTGCCAGGGTCAGCTGGTTGGCATCGTTCTGGCGGTCGGCGCCGGTATAGCGCGAGTCGCGGAACAGCTGGCCCCAGCTGAAGGTGAAGTCACGGGTGTCGAAGATCGGCAGCTCGTCCTGGTTGCGGTAGGGCGTGCGCAGGTAGAACAGGCGCGGCTCCAGGGTGTGCAGGAACGACTTGCCGCGGATGGTGGTCTCGCGGTCGAAGAACAGGCCGGCATCGAGGCTGCCGATCGGCAGGCTGCGGCTGGGCGAGGTATTGCCGCGCAGCTGCTCGGGCGTGGCGGTGTTCGGATCGATGCCCTGGGAGGTGAGCACGGTACGGCGGACGCTGTCGGCCAGGCCGCGATCCAGGTCATAGGCGGTGTAGCGGTAGGCCAGGGTCGGGGTTACGTACCAGGCTGCGCCACTGATCGGGAACGACACGTAGGGCTTCACGTCCAGGCGCGAGCCACCGAACATGCGCTGCACCTGCCCGTTGCGGGTGTACTGCAGGTCGGTGCCGGCACTGGCGTCGTACTTGAAGTTGACGTCGTCGTGGGTGAAACGCACCGCTTCGGTGTAGATGCCGGTTTCCAGCCACGGCAGCACCGGCTTGTTCCAGTTGAAGAACAGGCGTGGCTCGCGGTTGTAGGGCAGGGCGCGCTCGTCGAGGGTGTAGTCGGTCAGCTGCCAGCGGTCGGCCATGATGCCGGCCGTCCAGTTCTGGCCTGTGCCGTACAGGCCGATGGTGCTCTGCAGGTTGGAGGCGGTCACCCCCACCAGGCGGTTGGCGAAGTCCTCGACATAGCGTTCGTCGCTCACCCAGGCCAGGTTGGCGCGGGCCTGCCAGTGGCTGTTCACGTTGTGGTAGCCGTCGAACATCACCCGGCCGCGGTCGCGGTCGCGCAGCTTGTCGTTGGGCATGTAGCTGGTCAGCACCTCGCCACGGCCGCCGTTGTAGAGGTAGCGGAACTCATTGTCGAGCAGCAGGCCGCGCCGGCTCATGTAGCGCGGGGTCAGGGTATCGTCGTAGTTCGGCGCCAGATTGAAGTAGATCGGCTGCGCGTAGTCGACACCGTTGCGGCCGGACATGCCAAGCTGCGGGAACAGCAGGCCGGTCTTGCGACGGTCATCGATCGGGAACTTGAAGTAGGGCGCCCACAGCACCGGCACCTTGCCGATGCGCAGCACGGCGTTGCGGGCCGTGCCGAAGCCTTCGTCGTTGTCCACTTCGATCTGCGGCGCCGACAGCTTCCATACCGGCTGCGACGGGTCGCAGGTGGTGTAGGTGGAGCGGTGCATCTGGCCGACCGCGCCCTGCAGGTCGACCGACTCGGCATCACCGTTGCCCCGGCGCGATACCAGCTGGTACTTGATGTCGGAGATCTTGTGGGTGTCGCTTTCCTGGTTGCCTTCGGCGCGCTTGGCGACCATCCGGATCGACCCGTCCTGGTAGCGGACATTGCCGTCGGCGATGTAGTTGCCGGTCTCGGTGTCGAAGCTGAGCTTGTCGGTACCGACGAACTGGTCACCCCGGCGCAGCGCCACGTTGCCCTCGTACTGCGGCACCGTGGTGGTGCCCAGCAGCTGGTCGCCTTCGATGTCGGTCGGCTGGTTCTCGCGGGCGGCTGCGGCAGCAGCCTTGTCCTGTGCCGGGACCGGGGTGGGGGCGTCGGTGAACGCGGGAATGACGTCGGTGGCCGGGCACAGGCCCCAGTTGAGCGGCTTATCATCGGCCATCGCCGGCAGGCTGATGGCGATGCTCAGAGGCAGGGGAAGCAGGCGGAGGGCTCGGCGCACGCGGTTCGGATTCGGGCGAAAACGGACGGTAGCTTGCCCCATCCCTTGCATAGGGGCAATGAAGGGCGCCGGAGCCTGCCGGTTCGGGTTCATCCGGCGGAGGCACCCGCAGAGGGTGTGATCAGGGCCTGGACATGGGCCACGCTGCACTCGGCCAGGGCCAGCAGGTCGTAGCCTCCCTCCAGCATCGAGACCACCCGGCCGGCGGCGTGACGGCGTGCCAGCGCATGCAGTTCACGGGTGATCCAGGCGAAATCGTCGGTCTCCAGCATCAGATCGGCCTGCGGGTCGCGCAGGTGGGCGTCGAAGCCGGCGGAGATCAGCAGCAGCTGCGGACGGAAGTCGTCGATGGCTGGCAGCATCTCGTCGGCCCAGACGTTGCGGAAGCGGAAGCCGCCGCTGCCCGGTGGCAACAGGATGTTCATCAGGTTGCCGGCACCGCGGTCGCGGCGCAGGCCGGAATTGGGGAACAGCCCGGCCTGGTGGGTGCTGTAGTAGGAGACCCGGGCATCGTGCTGGAAGATGTCCTGGGTGCCATTGCCGTGGTGGACGTCGAAATCGACCACCGCGATCCGCTCCAGGCCATGGCGGTCGCGGGCATAGGCGGCAGCGATGGCGATGTTGTTCAGCAGGCAGAAGCCCATCGCCGTGCTGCTGGTGGCGTGGTGGCCCGGCGGGCGTACCGCGCAGAAGGCCAGCGGGTCCTCGCCCAGCATCACCGCATCGACCGCGGCCACACCGGCACCGGCGGCGTGCACGGCGGCGCTGGCCGAGCCGGGCGAGGTCCAGGTGTCCATGTCCAGCTGGCGCAGCGGCGCGGTCTGCGGCTGCAGCACGAAGTCGAGCAGGGCGCTGTCGTGGACCCGGGTCAGTTCGCCGAACTTGGCCGGCGGCGCCTCGCGCCAGTCCAGCTGATCAGGGAAGGCGGCGTGCAGTGCGTCGAGTACGTACTGCAGGCGCTGCGGGCACTCCGGATGGCCGGGGCCGGGGTCATGCAGCAGGCAGGACGGGTGGGTATAGACCAGCATCGTGCCGACTCAGCGCTGGCGCTGCTGTGGCTGCCACAGCGCTTCGCCGTGGCCATCGGCACGGGCCAGCACCCGGGCCAGCACGAACAGCAGGTCCGACAGCCGGTTGAGGTACTGCAGCGCCTCGCTGCGCACGGCCTCGTGGCGGGCCAGGGTGACCGTTTCGCGCTCGGCGCGGCGGACGATGGTGCGGGCCAGATGGCAGCGCGCGGCGGCTTCGCCGCCGGCCGGCAGGATGAATTCCTTCAGCATCGGCAGGTCGGCGTTGTAATGGTCCAGCTGCTGTTCCAGCGCCGAGACGTCGGCGGCGTGGATCGCGGCATGGCCGGGAATGCACAGCTCGGCGCCCAGGTCGAACAACTGGTGCTGCAGATGCACCACCAGCGCGCGCACATCCTCGGGCAGGGGCGCGGCCAACAGCAGGCCGAGCGCGGCATTGGCCTCGTCGACGGTGCCGAAGGACGCCACGCGGGCGTCATCCTTGGCTACGCGCTGGCCGTCGCCAAGGCCGGTACTGCCGTCGTCGCCGGTGCGGGTGTAGATGCGCGAGAGGCGATGACCCATGGCGCGGCTCAGTGGCGGATGTCGCGGCGGGCCTGCTGGAGCTTCAGCACCTGCTCCACGGCCAGCTGCAGGGCGGCGGCCAGCGCCACATAGATCGCCGTGGTGCGCAGGTAGGGCCCGAACCACTGCGCGTAGTTCTGTGCCCAGCCGGCCAGGGTCGGCTCGGCCACGTTGCGGCTGCTCCAGTAGAAACCGCCCTGTGCCAGCAGGTGGCAGACCGCCACCGAAGCGACCAGCAGCAGTGCGCCCTTGGCCAGTACCGGCCAGCGCGCGCTCTGGTAGTTGCGGCCCAGCAGCATGCCGCCGGCCCACAAAGAGAAGTAGGCCGGCAGCAGCAGCCAGTAGCCCGGCGACACGCAGTAGTGCTGCCAGAAATCCAGACCGCTGCTGCGGATTACGATCCAGTCCACCAGCACCGCGAACACCATCAGCAGCGGGAACGCCCAGCGCGTCCAGCGCGCCAGGTAGAAGCCACCGATGAAGAACACGGCCCAGGAGGCATCCGGAATGGCCGCGAAGTGATTGACCCGGGTCGCCGCCAGCAGCAGTACGAGTACGGACAGGACGAAGGCGCGGTTGGCGGTATCGGACATGGTGGGGGCCCGGAGCGGATTCAGGTTTCATTCTAGCCCGCCGCGCAGGCTGGCGCAGGTGCCGCCCGTTCGGCGTACAGTCGGGGCGAGCGCGTATCATGAACACATGAGTGAACGACATGACGTGCTGATTGTCGGTGGTGGCCTGGTCGGTGCCAGCCTGGCCATCGCCCTGGACCGCCTGGGCCGCGACGTGGGCCTGCTTGAGGCCAGCCCGGCCGGCGAGCTGCCTGCGGTGTTCGACCAGCGCAATCTCAGTTTCGCCGCTGCCACCGTCAATGCGCTGACCGCGCTGGGGGTGATGCAGAAGCTGGCGATGGCACCGGGCCCGATCCGGCGCATCCATGTCAGTCGTGCCGGCGATTTCGGCCGTGTGCAGCTCGAAGCGGCCAATTACGACCGGCCGTGGTTCGGCCAGGTGGTGGTCGCGCGCGATTTCGGCCAGGCGCTGGAAGCGCGCCTGCAGGAACTGCCGCGCCTGCGCCGTTACCGGCCGATGCGGTTCCTTGGGCTGGGTGAGGTGGTCGATGGTTACCGCCAGGTACGGGTGGCTGACGAGGCCGGCGAGCGCGTGCTGCTGGCACGGCTGGTGGTCGGGGCCGATGGCACCACCAGCGGCGTGCGTGGCGCGCTGGGCATCGAGGTCGACCGTCATGATTTCCAGCAGACCCTGTTCGTGGCCCGCGTGCGCAGCCAGCGTGCGCCGGACGGCACCGCCTGGGAGCGGTTCACCGATACCGGCCCAACCGCCCTGCTGCCTCGCGGTGACCGCCACTTCGGAACCGTGCACGGCGTAGCGCGCGACCAGGCCGATGCGGTGATGGCGTTGGACGATGCGGCCTGGCTGCAACGCCTGCAGAGCGCGATCGGCTGGCGTGCCGGCCGCCTGCTCGAGTCCGGCCCGCGCAGCGCCTACCCGCTCATCCAGGTGCTGGCGCGCGCGCTGGCCGGTGAGCGCACGGTGCTGCTCGGCAATGCCGCGCAGACCATCCATCCGCTGGGCGCACAGGGCTTCAACCTGGGCCTTCGCGATGCGCTGACTCTGGCCGAACTGCTGGAGGATGCGCATGAGGATGCCGGCAGTGATGCACTGCTGAAGGCCTACGTCGCGCGTCGCGAGGAAGATCGCCGGCAGACGGTGGCGTTCTCCGGTGGGCTGGCACGATTGACCAGCAACGCGGCACCGCTGATGCGGCCGCTGCGCAGCCTCGGCCTGGTGGCCGCGCAGCGCGCGTCGGTGCAGTCGATGCTGGTTGGTGGTGCGATGGGCTTCCGTGGTGAAGTGCCGCGCCTGTGCCGTGGAGAAGCCGCATGAGCCGGCGCACGCGGCTTGATGTGGCCATCGTCGGTGGGGGCGTGGTCGGTGCCGCGTGTGCGCTGGCGCTGGCCGATGCCGGCCTGTCGGTAGCGCTGGTGGAAGGCCGTGAACCGGCACCGTGGCAGGCCGCACAGCCGGACGTGCGCGTGTTCGCCTTCGCCGCTGACAACGTGCAGCTGTTGAGCCGCCTGGGTGTGTGGCCGGCGATCGCGCAGGCCCGCGCCTGGCCTTACCGGCGCATGCAGGTGTGGGATGCGGCCGGTGGCGAGGATCTGCTGTTCGACGCCGATCGCTTCGGCCGTCGTGAGCTGGGCTACATCGTCGAGAACGGCCTGCTGCAGGATCGCCTGTGGGCGGCGCTGCCGGCGGCGGGCGTGCAGCTGCACTGCCCGGCACGGGTGGAAGCGCTGGAACAGGATGAAGACGGCGTGCGCCTGCGGCTGGATGACGGGCGCCGCCTGGAAGCGGCACTGGCGGTGGCCGCCGACGGTGCCGAGTCAACCCTGCGCCAGCTGGCCGGGATCGAGGTTGAAAAGCATGACTACCACCAGCGTGGCGTGGTGGCCTATGTGGACAGCGATCTTCCCAACCAGGCCACGGCCTGGCAGCGCTTCCTGCCGACCGGGCCGCTGGCGCTGCTGCCGGTGGCCGAGCGCCGCAGTTCGATCGTCTGGACCCTGCCCGAGGATGAAGCGGCTCGCGTGCTGGCCCTGGACGAGGACGCCTTCAACCGCGAACTGACCCGTGCCTTCGCTGCGCGCCTGGGCGAACTGCGATTGGCGTCACCGCGTGCGGCCTTCCCGCTGCGTCGCCAGCTGGCCCGTCACTACGTGGCTGGCCGCGTGCTGGCGCTGGGTGATGCTGCGCATGTGGTGCATCCGCTGGCCGGGCAGGGCGTGAACCTGGGCCTGCGCGATGTCGCCGCCCTGCAGCAGTGGCTGGCGCCGTCGGCCGAACGCCGCGGCCAGCCGCGGCTGTCGCCGCAGCGCCTGCAGCGCTGGGCACGCGAACGGCGCAGCGACAACCACATCGCCGCCTACAGTTTCGATGCGATCAACCGCCTGTTCTCCAACGACGAAATGCACCTGACCCTGGCCCGTGGACGCGCACTGGGCTGCGTCGGCAAATGGCCGCCGCTGGTGCAGGCGTTCTGGAAGCGCGCCGCCGGGGTCTGATGCAAAAAAGGGGACGGAGGGGATTAAGTCGTATGTGCACATACGACTTAATCCCCTCCGTCCCCTTTTTCAATCAACCAGCCAACCAGCCAGGTCGGCACGATCCAGCTTGCCGCGACGCTTCACGTCCAACGCATTGAACTCATCGGCCAGCGCCGGATTGGCCTGCGCTTCCTCGCGGCTGATGAAACCATCGCTGTTCACATCCAGCGCAGCGAAGTGGATGCGGTACTGGCCGACCACGCTGCTTGGTTCCAGCGAACGCACGGTCACCTGTGCCTCGCCGGCCGGCCGTGCAATCTCGACGCTGCCGCTGACCCGGCCGGCATCCAGCGGTTGCTGGCGGATCGCGCCGCCGGTCGGGCCCAGTGGCTGGCTCTGTGCAGGGGTGTGCGGCAGCTGCTGGGCAATGGCCGGTGCGGCTGCCAGCACGGTGATCAGCATGGCGAGCGGGTGGTATCGCATGGTTCCCTTCCTCGGTAGCGCCGGGCCATGCCCGGCGGGCATGTTCCTCAGCGCAGCGGCGAGGCCAGTACCGTGATCTCCTCACGGTCGTGATAGAGCTGCTTGGCGCGTACCACCAGCGGCTTGCAGGCCTGCTCCTGGAACAGGTCCAGGCACAAGCGGGTTTCGTCCCAGCGCTTCTTCATCGGCAGTTTCAGGTTGAAGATCGCGTGCCTGCACCAGCCTTCGCGGAACCAGGTGGCCATGCGTTCGGCCACGCGCCGCGGCTGCTCGACCATGTCGCAGACCATCCAGTCCAGCGGCTGTTCCGGGTGCCAGTGGAAGCCATCGGCGCGCAGGTGCTCGACCAGGCCGGTGTCCAGCACGTGCTGGCGCAGTGGGCCGTTGTCGATGCTCAGCACGTGCATGTGCTGGCGGGTCAGCACCCAGGTCCAGCCGCCCGGTGCGGCACCCAGGTCGGCCGCGCGCATGCCCGGCCTGGCCAGCGTCTCGCGCTCTTCCGGCGTCAGCAGGGTCAGCAGCGCTTCGTCCAGCTTCAGCGCCGAACGCGAAGGTGCTTCGGGCAGCAGCTTCAATCGCGGAATGCCCAGTGCCCATGGTGCGCTGTCGGCCGGGTCGGCCACGCAGACGAAGGCATGGGTGCCGTCGACGAACACCACGTGCAGGCGCGGCAGGCGGTCGCTCGGCTTGTCGGTGAGCTTGCCGGCCTTGCGCAGCGCCGGGCGCAGCGCATTGCCGAAGGCACGGGCCAGCCCGGACAGCGGCTTGCCGGCGTCCGAATCGGGATGTTCCACCCACAGGTCGCCGAAGCGCGGCGCATCGGCCAGCACCTCCAGCATCGGGGTGATGCGGTCGGCCGGGTCCAGCTGCGGCAGCTCGGCCAGCACCACCAGCTTCTGCCGTGCGAAGATCAGTTCGCGCCAGCGCAGGCGCGGCGCCAGTGCCGCAGCTTCGTCGCACATGAACAGCACGTAGCCATCATTGCGCTGGGTGCGCGCATAACCGGCGAAACCGGCTTCACCGGCGCGGAACTGCAGTTCGCCGGCCAGCTCGGGCTCGAAGCCCTGCCGGCACAGGCACAGCAGGCCGATGCCGGCCTCAGTAACGGGCGCCATCGCTTTCCCCATAGGCGCGCAGCACGCTGCGTGCGGCGTCGCGGTTCAGGCCCTGCACCACTTCGATGCCGCGCTTGTTGAGTTCACCCACCCAGTCGGCCGGCAGCGGGCCTTCGTCGAACGGGGTCAGCTCTTCGACGTCGGCCGAGTTGGCACCGATCAGCAGGCGGTCGATGCCGGCCCACACGGTGGCGCCGTAACACTGGCAGCACGGCTGCGAACTGGTGGCCAGGGTGACCGGCGACAGCACCGCGTTCAGGCGCGGGGTCTGCAGGCGCTGCTGGGCCAGCATGTAGGCCATGTTCTCGGCGTGCGCCAGCGAGGTCGCGTGCGGCATCACCCGGTTCACGCCGGCGGCGATGACCTTGTCATCCGGGCCGAACACCACTGCACCGAACGGGCCGCCACTGGCGTGCTCGACGTTCAACCGCGACAGCTCGATCGCCAGCGCGACCTTGGCCTCATCGCCCGGATATCGACGATCCAGGTCGATCTGGTCGTGGATCCAGGCGGGAAGGGTCAGGTGGACTTGCGCGTACAGCATCGCGGGGTGCCTCGTAATGGGATGGAAGAAGGTGCGGTTGCTTGGGAAACCGGCGCGCAGTGTAGCCGCACCGGCCTGTATCGGGTGTGGCGGTGGGTCAGCCCGGCGAGCCGGTGCGGATCACCACGTACTGCTTGCGGAACTCCAGCCCGGCCTGCGGCCAGCTGGCGGCATAGGCGCGCAGCAGGGGCAGGGCGGCGGCGAAGTCGTGGCCGTTGACCCGGCAGTCGGCTTCGCACAGGCCGTCGGCATCGCGCGAGGCGAACAGGCGGATGGCGAGGAATTGGCGGGCTTTCAGCAGCTCATCGAAGGCGTCCATGCTGCGGGTGAACAGGCAGCAGGGGCAGGAGCCGTGGTCGTCCTCGCTGCAGGTGGATGCATCCACCTCCTGCGCGCGGTAGTGCGCCAACGGCCCCAGCACCACGGTGCGCTCGTGTTCCTCGCCATCGTCACCGGCTGGATAGGTCAGGCCCATCATCGGCAGGCCCTGCGCGTCTTCGGCGCCGATCGCGGTCTGCAGCGTTGCCAGGTCCACCCGCACCCAGGTCTGAAAGCCGGACAACAGCGATGCCTGCTCATCGGCACCGTTGGCGTGCTGGTACTCGAACAGGCCATCGGCGAACAGCTGCGGATGCTGGCTTTCGATGACGGTGGAGGTCTGCCAGCCGCCGTTGTCGCGCGCGTGCGCGGCCATCGCATGTGGGGTCAGGCGCAGGCCGCTGTCCAGCAGCAGCGCGTCGCCGTCGACGTAGCTGGCGATGCCGGCCTCCTGCAGGACCTGCTGCAGCAGCGGGAGGAGGTCGGTGGAGGTCGTGGTCATGTCAGGCCTGTGGATGGATGGGGTGGAACATCCAGGCAACGCCTGGGGATCTAGCGGTCGAGCGCGTCAAGTTCGGCGCGATATCGCTGCGCGTCGGACTGCTGCTGCGGATCGTTGCCGTGGTCGCGCAGCCAGGTTTCCAGCTCGCGGCGATAGTCCGCGCGGAAATCGGCATTGCCCGGGCTGAAGTGCAGCTTGCGCGCCGCCACTTCCACCCGCTCGCGCGCGCTGGCCCGGGCCTGGGCGATGCCGTGCGGCGATTCATTGGTGAGGATGACGAAGTTGCGCGGGAAACCCGGCGTGTACTTGACCACGAACGGCTGGTCGGGCGCCGGGATGCGGATCGCGTTCTCCAGCGGCCACAGCGAGGCGGTGTTGGTGTGGAACACCACCTCCACGTCGCGGCCCTCGGCGGTGCGCAGCACCCCTTCGTAGCGCCAGATGTACTGCTCGTTCATCGTCGAACTTGTGCGCTCGGACTTCACGATCACCGCTTCACCAGGCTCGCCCACCACGTTGAGGAAGGCGGCGTTGAGGAAGTGGCCGAGGAAGATGTTGAGCATCGCCAGCGGGAACACCACGATGGCGTAGCCCGGAAAACGCCGCCACCACGAGACCAGCCCGGCCAGCACCATCGCCGAAAAGAACGTCAGCAGCGGATGCTGCGAGATGAACCAGAACAGGACGGAGAGGGCGGTGATCATCGTCGGGGTCATGCGGGCGCCGTGCTGGCGCCCGCGCAGGTCCTCAGGCCGACCAGGTGTCGCGCAGGGTCACGCTGCGGTTGAACACCGGCTTGGCTTCGGTGTGGTCGCGGCGGTCGGCCACGAAGTAGCCGGTGCGTTCGAACTGGAACGACTGCTCCGGGGCAGCGCTGGCCGCGGCCGGCTCGACATAGCCGGTGACAGTGCGGCGCGATTCCGGATTGAGGTAATCACGATAGGTCTTGCCTTCTGATTCGTCGTCGGGGTTCGGCACCGAGAACAGGCGGTCGTACAGGCGGATCTCGGCCGGCACGCCATGTACGGCGCTGACCCAGTGGATGGTGCCCTTGACCTTGCGGTTGGCGCCTTCCATGCCCGGACGCGATTCCGGATCCAGCCAGCCACGCAGCTCGGTGATGGTGCCGTCGGCATCCTTGATCACTTCATCGCAGCGGATGATGCCGGCACCGCGCAGGCGCACTTCGCCACCCGGGACCAAGCGCTTCCAGCCCTTCGGCGGCACTTCGGCGAAGTCCTCGCGGTCGATCCACACTTCGCGTGCGAACGGCACTTCGCGGCTGCCGAAGCTCTCGTCCTTCGGGTGGTTGCTGAAGGTCAGCTGTTCTTCGTGGCCTTCCGGGAGGTTGGTCAGCACCAGCTTGACCGGGTCGACCACGGCCATGCGGCGCGGCGCGGCGCTGTCCAGGTCTTCGCGCAGCGCGCCTTCCAGCACGCTGAAGTCGATCAGCGAATTCTGCTTGCTGATGCCCACGCGCTCGGCGAACAGGCGCATCGCGGCCGGGGTGTAGCCACGGCGACGCAGGCCCTGCAGGGTCGGCATGCGCGGGTCTTCCCAGCCGTCCACCAGCTGCTCGGTAACCAGCGCCATCAGCTTGCGCTTGCTCATCACCGTGTAATTGATGTTCAGGCGCGAGAACTCGATCTGGCGCGGCTTGGCGGCTTCGCGCGGCAGGCCGGCGTCGACCAGCGGCTGGGTCAGCGTGTCGTCATGGGCGAAATCGACGTTGTCCACGCACCAGTCGTACAGCGGGCGGTGGTCTTCGAATTCCAGCGTGCACAGCGAGTGGGTGATGCCCTCGATCGAGTCGCCCAGCGCGTGCGCGAAGTCGTACATCGGGTAGATCGGCCACGCGTTGCCGGTGTTCTGGTGCTCGACGTGCTTGATGCGGTACAGCGCCGGATCGCGCAGGTTGATGTTGCCGCTGGCCATGTCGATCTTCGCGCGCAGGGTGCGCGCGCCATCCGGGAATTCACCGGCGCGCATGCGGCGGAACAGGTCGAGGTTTTCCTCGACGCTGCGGTCGCGCCACGGCGACGGGCGGCCCGGCTCGGTCAGGGTGCCGCGGTAGGCGCGCACTTCCTCGGCCGACAGGTCGCAGACATAGGCCTTGCCCTGTTCGATCAGCTTTTCGGCGGCCAGGTAATAGGTCTGGAAGTAGTCAGAAGCATGGCGCAGTTCGTTCCAGCTGAAGCCCAGCCAGCGCACGTCGTCCTGGATCGCGGCCACGTATTCCGGGTCTTCCTTGGCCGGGTTGGTGTCATCGAAGCGCAGGTTGCACACGCCGCTGAACTCGCCGGCGATGCCGAAGTTCAGGCAGATCGACTTGGCATGGCCGATGTGCAGGTAGCCGTTCGGTTCCGGCGGGAAACGGGTCTTGATCGCCTGGTGCTTTCCGCTGGCCAGGTCCTCGCGCACGATCTGGCGGATGAAATCGCGCTTTTCGTGGCTGTCGGCGGGGGTCTCGGGGCTGGCGGGGGTGTGCTCGGACATGAGTCGGCGAAAAGAAAGGCAGAAAGACCAACAGTCTAGCGCGTACCGGGCAGGGCTGCCCGGTGGGGCGTGGGGATGCCGGCCAGCGGCCGGCACTACTAGGCCCTCTTCCCGGAAGCGCCGGCCGCTGGCCGGCGGAATGTGGATCGCCGTGCAATTGGGTAGTGCCGGCCGCTGGCCGGCAGAACGGTCATGCGCCGTCACCACCACTATTCAGCCCCCGGGCGTATGCTGGAACCCTGTCCCACGGAGCTGCCGCATGCACATCGTGTACAAGGCCGACAACCTGTTCGACGCCCACCTGGTCAAGCACGCGCTGGAGGATGCCGGCATCCCGGCCTTCGTGTTCGGCGAGTCGTTGTTGGGCGGCATGGGCGAGCTGCCACTGTTCGGCGTGCTGCGGGTGGGCATCCCTGATGCGGCACGGCCGCAGGCCGAGGACATCGTGGCGGCGCTGGACTTGGGCCACGCGCCGGACGCCCCCATTTCCGATGCAGACGACATAGCCGGCCTTCCGGCGTAGGAGCGCATCATGTTGGGAATTGGCCAGGGCATCCTCGGCATCGGCGCCTTCAAGCAGCGCCTGCCGCGCCCGGAAGAAGCACTGCCGGGGCGTGACCAACCGCTGCCGCTGCACAGCAACCAGCACTTCGTGAACAGCCATCCGCTGAAGGACCGTTTCGCCGGCCTGCAGCAGATCCGCTTCGCGCTGGGCTGCTTCTGGGGCGCCGAGCGCAAGTTCTGGACCGAACCGGGCGTGTACAGCACATCGGTGGGCTATGCCGGCGGCATCACCCCGAACCCGACCTATGAAGAGGTGTGCTCGGGCCTGACCGGCCACACCGAAGTGGTGCAGGTGGTGTTCGACCCGGCGGTGGTGAGCCTGGAGCGGCTGCTGCAGCTGTTCTGGGAAAGCCACGACCCGACCCAGGGCATGCGCCAGGGCAACGACACCGGCACCCAGTACCGTTCGGCGATCCACGCCACCGACGAGGCGCAGTACGCCACCGCGCTGGCCAGCCGCGAGGCCTACCAGGCGCAGCTGGCCGCAGCCGGCTACGGGCCGATCACCACCGAGATCGTGTACCCGGCACCGGCGTACTACTACGCCGAGGACTATCACCAGCAGTACCTGGCGAAGAATCCGAACGGCTACTGCGGTATCGGCGGCACCGGGGTGAGCTGTCCGATCGGATTGGATGTGGAGGCGCCGCGCTGACGCGCGGAGGTCCGCCTGCGGCGGGCAGAATCTACGGCAGAAGCCAAAGCCAAAGCGGCTCTGCGTTTCTGCGGGTTGGGCGGGGCGGTGTGGGTTGGCAGGACACGCCGTAAACCCGTTCTTGGGGGCTCGATGGCGCCATCCATGGCGCCAACGGTCCTGCCAACCCACACCGCC
>NZ_JAWJTG010000036.1:0-48089 GCF_032911605.1 Stenotrophomonas mexicanensis | reverse complement strand
GCCGGCCTTTGGCCGGCACACCCCTTTGTAGAGTCGAGCCATGCTCGACTGCAGAAAACACCAAGGTAGCGCCGGGCCATGCCCGGCGTTTTGACCCGAGAAGACAAGGAAACACCCATGGCCGACAAGCCCAAGCAGATGCTGCTCGATCCCGGTTTTGAACTGACCCTGCGCCCGATGCGCTACCCGCAGTTCTATGACATGTACCGGAACGCGATCAAGAACACCTGGACGGTGGAAGAGATCAACTTCCAGATCGACATCACCGATCTGCACAGCAAGATGTCGCCGGGCGAGCGTCACCTGATCCACCGCCTGGTCGCGTTCTTCGCCACCGGCGACTCGATCGTGTCCAACAACCTGGTGCTGAACCTGTACCAGCACTTGAACGCGCCCGAAGCGCGCATGTACCTGTCGCGCCAGCTGTACGAAGAAGCGCTGCACGTGCAGTTCTACCTGACCCTGCTCGACAACTACCTGCCGGATCCGGAAGAGCGCGTCAAAGCCTTCGCCGCGGTGGAGAACATCGACTCGATCAAGAAGAAGGCCGACTTCTGCTTCAAGTGGATCGACTCGATCCAGGACCTGAAGCGCATCGAGACCCGTGCCGAGCGCCGCCAGTTCCTGCTCAACCAGATCTGCTTCGCTGCGTGCATCGAAGGCCTGTTCTTCTTTGCTGCCTTCGCCTACGTGTACTACTTCCGTTCGCGCGGCCTGCTGCCGGGCCTGGCCTCGGGCACCAACTGGGTGTTCCGCGACGAGAGCGCGCACATGGAGTTCGCGTTCGAGTCGGTGCGCGTGGTGCGTGAGGAAGAACCGGACCTGTTCGACGACGAGATGAAGCAGCAGGTCTACGACATGCTGGCAGAAGCCATCGAATGCGAAGTGCAGTTCGCCGAGGACGTGCTGTCCGGTGGCGTGGCCGGCATCTCGACCCGCGACATGCGCCAGTACCTGCAGCACTGTGCCGACCAGCACTTCGCCAAGCTGGGCATGGAAAAGAAGTACAACGTGCGCAACCCGCTGCCGTTCATGGAACTGCAGGACGTGCAGGAGCTGACCAACTTCTTCGAACGCCGCGTCTCGGCCTACCAGGTCGGCGTGCAGGGCGAAGTCGCCTTCGACATGAACTTCTGATCGAACCGGTCAGATCTGTCGCAACGAAAAACCCCGGCCAACGCCGGGGTTTTTTGTTGGTAGCGCCGGGCCATGCCCGGCGGAGCCTGCCTGGTGCTACCGGCCGTCATGCTGCACGCGGGCCTTTGTAGAGTCGAGCTTGCTCGACTGCCGTTCGCGCAAAGCGGTCGAGCAAGCTCGACTCTACAATCAGCGTCGCCCTTCCACCGCCATGCGTACCGCCAGCCCGGCCAGCACCGTGCCCATCAGCCAGCGCTGCACCACCTGCCAGGTCGGGCGCGCGGCCAGGAAACCGGCGATGCTGCCAGCGGTCAGCGCAATCATGCCGTTCACGGTCACACTCACCGCGATCTGGGTGGAGCCCAGCACGATCGACTGCATCAGCACACCGCCTTCGCTGTCCGGGTGCAGGAACTGCGGCAGCAGCGACAGGTACATCACCGCCACTTTCGGGTTCAACAGATTGGTCAGGAAGCCCATCGTGAACAGCTTGCGCGGGCTGTCCTGCGGAAGCTCGCGTACCGCGAACGGCGAGCGGCCGCCGGGCTTGAGCGCCTGCCAGGCCAGGTACAGCAGGTACAGCGCGCCGCCGATGCGCAGCGCGTCGTAGGCGAACGGCACGGTCATCAGCAGGGCGGTGATGCCCAGTGCCGCACACAGCATGTAGAACACGAAGCCCAGCGCCACCCCGCCCAGCGAGATCAGGCCTGCCATCGGCCCCTGGCAGATCGAGCGTGAGATCAGGTAGATCATGTTCGGTCCGGGCGTGAGCACCATGGCCAGTGAAACCAGCGCGAAGGCCAGCAGGTCGGAAGTGGCGGGCATGGGCGGTCCTGGCAGTGGGCGTGGCGCAGTGTAACGCCTGCCGCAGGCGCGGCCTGCGCAGGCACCGCTGCTGGGTGACCGTTGCACGTGCATTCCGATGGCCATCACGCCGGTCGCTTAGAATCCGCAGCACCCCACACCGAAGCCCCCGCCATGACCCCCATCCCCGAGACCGTGCCGCCCACCGAAGTGCGCATGGCCGAAATCGTCTTTCCCAACCACACCAACCACCTTGGCACCCTGTTCGGTGGCCAGGCGCTGGCGTGGATGGACAAGGCCGCCTTCCTGGCCGCCGCCCGTTACTCGCGCCGCACCGTGGTGACCGCGCGCAGCGACCAGGTCGACTTCAAGCTGCCGATCCGCATCGGCCAGATGGTGGAAACCATCGGCCGCATCGTCGAAGTCGGCCGCAGCTCGATGAAGGTGGAGGTGGAACTGGTCGCCGAAGACCTGCACAGCGGCGAGCGCAAGCTGTGCACCCGCGGCCACTTCGTGATGATCGCGCTGGACGAGGAAGGCCACCCGATCGCGGTACCGCCGCTGCCGGCGGCCTGACCCGGCCAACGGACCGGCGCTTGCGGGGGCGCCACCGCGCCCCCATCTGGCAGCCATGACCCTGCCACTGACCGACTTCATCGACCGTGCCCAGCGCCTGTTCGTGCTGACCGGCGCCGGTTGCAGCACCGCCTCGGGCATTCCCGATTACCGGGATACCGACGGCCAGTGGAAACGCACGCCGCCGGTGACCTACCAGGCCTTCATGGGCGAGGCAGCCACCCGCCAGCGCTACTGGGCCCGCAGCCTGCTGGGCTGGCCGCGCTTCGGCCTGGCCCGGCCCAACGGTACCCACCAGGCCCTGGCTGCCCTGGAACGGCGCGGCAAGCTGCAGCTGCTGCTGACCCAGAATGTGGACGGCCTGCACCAGCGTGCCGGCAGCCACAACGTGATCGACCTGCATGGCCGCTTGGATCTGGTGCGCTGCATGGGCTGTGAGCGTCGCAGCGATCGTGAAGACTTCCAGCAGCGCTTGCTGGACGCCAATCCCGGCTGGGACGCGCTGGAGGCCGGCATCGCGCCCGATGGTGATGCCGATCTGGAGACCGATTTCTCCGCGTTCGTGGTGCCCGAGTGCCCGTATTGCAGCGGCCTGTTGAAGCCGGATGTGGTGTTCTTCGGCGAAAACGTGCCGCGGGAGCGCGTGCAGGCGGTGCAGGAGCACCTGCAGCAGGCCGACGCCGTGCTGGTGGTGGGTTCATCGCTGATGGTCTATTCCGGCTTCCGCTTCGTGCAGGCCGCAGCCAAGGCGGGGCTGCCGGTAGCCGCGTTGAACCGTGGCCGCACCCGCGCCGACGACCTGCTGCAGTTCAAGGATGAACGGGACTGCGCCGAGGCGCTGGCCGCGTGGGCCTCATCCTGAGCCGAGCACACGCTCGGCTGCACGCCCTCCGCGAAACAGCGATCCATCCAGACGGTTGATTCGCAGGCCGTGCGGCGGTGCAATACGCACCCCCTACGTCGTTCATCACCGTCTTGAGCCAGCTGTTTTCGCCGATCTCGTTCGGCCCCCTGACCCTGTCCAACCGCATCGTCATCGCGCCGATGTGCCAGTACTCCGCCGAAGACGGTCGCGCCAGCGATTGGCACGCCATGCATCTGGGCAACCTGGCGCAGTCCGGTGCCGGCCTGCTGATCCTGGAAGCCACCGCGGTCGAACCGCGCGGCCGCATCAGCTGGGCCGACCTGGGCCTGTGGGACGACGGCACCGAGGCCGCGCTGGCGCAGGTGCTGGCCAGCGTCCGCCGCTGGTCGCCGATGCCGCTGGGCGTCCAGCTGGGCCATGCCGGCCGCAAGGCCTCGGTGAGGCGTCCGTGGGACGGTGGTGGCCAGTTGCCGGCCGATGATGCGCGTGGCTGGGCCACCGTGGCGCCGTCGCCGCTGCCGTTCCATGCCGCCGATCCGGCACCGCAGGAACTGGACGAGGCCGGCATCGCCGAGGTCATCGCCGCCTTCGCCGCCAGTGCGGTGCGCGCCGAGCGCCTGGGCTTCGAGCTGATCGAGCTGCATGCCGCGCACGGTTATCTGCTGCACCAGTTCCTGTCGCCGCTGAGCAACCGCCGCACCGATGGCTACGGTGGCTCGCTGCCGAACCGCCTGCGCCTGCTGGTGGAGGTGTTCGATGCGGTGCGTGCGGCAGTGTCCGACAAGGTCGCGGTGGGCGTGCGCATCTCCGCCAGCGACTGGGTCGATGGCGGCTGGGATCTGGTGCAGAGCGAAGCGCTGGCGCAGGTGATGGACGCGCGCGGCTGCAACTTCCTGCATGTCTCCAGCGGTGGCCTGGACGAGCGCCAGAAGATCACCGTCGGCCCGGGCTATCAGGTGCCGTTCGCAGCGGCGATCAAGGCCAAGGTGCGCATGCCGGTCATCGCCGTGGGCATGATCACCGAACCGGAGCAGGCCGAATCGATCCTGCGCCATCGCCACGCCGATGCGGTAGCCCTGGCGCGCGGCATCCTCTACGACCCGCGCTGGCCGTGGCATGCCGCCGCCGCATTGCGCGACAGCGTGGAACCGGCGCCGCAGTACCTGCGCTGCGAGCCGCGCGATGCGCGCGGCGTGTTCAAGGCGCGCTGAGGCTCACACCCGCCAGGCAGGCGCCATGCCGGCCTGCAGGTGCTCGAACAGTGCGCGGATCTTGGCAGTGAAATCGCGGCGGTCGCTGACGCAGAAATAGACTTCCATCGGTTCGGGGCGCCATGCAGTGTCGGCGCCGAACACCGCCTGCAGGCGGCCATCGCGCAGGTACGGCTCGGCCACGAATGCGGCCAGCCGGGTGATGCCGGCACCGGCTGCGGCCAGCGTCGCCAGCGCATCGATGTCATCGCAGACCATGCTCGGCGGCAGTGCGGCGTCCACGCGCTGGCCATCCTTCAACAGGCCCCATCGCAGCGGCCGGCCATCGGTGGGGAAGCGGTGCAGCAGCCCGCGATGGCCGCTCAGCTCGGAGGGTTGCTGCGGGGTGCCGTGTGCCTTCAGATAGGCCGGCGAGGCACAGAACACGAACGGCACGCGCGCCAGCTGCCGTGCGACGACACCGTCCTCCAGCTGTGCACCGATGCGGATGCTGGCATCCACCGCTTCCGGGCCGTGTTGCACGGCGCGATCGGTCAGGCGCAGCTCCAGCTGCAGTTGCGGGTAGCGCTGCTGCAGCGACGGCAGCAAGGGGGCAAGCACGTGGCGACCAAAGGCGCTGCTGCTGGCGATGCGCAGTGGCCCGGCCGGTTCGATGTCACCAGAGGTGACCATCGCCTGTGCACGCGCCAGGTCGGCTTCGATGTGGCGCACCTGCGCCAGGTACAGCGCGCCGGCCTCGCTGAGCGCCAGCTGCCGCGTACTTCGGTTCAGCAACCGTACGCCCAGATGCGCCTCCAGCCGGTTGATGTTCTGGCCGACTGCGGTGGCGCTGATGCCAAGGATGCGGGCCGCGGCGGCAATGCTGCCGGTCTCTGCGGTGCGGGTGAAGCTGCGGATCAGTTGCAACAGGTTCATGACCGACCAGCTTGCCATGGAGAAACCCAAGTATCGCTTGGGACTGAACCAAGCAGGGCGGTTGCATCGGTGACCATCGATCCCGAGGACAGGCTGCTGCCCTACACTCGGGCGATGCGCCCCGATTCCATCCTCACCCTGTCCTGCCCCGACCGTACCGGCATCGTCTACCGCGTATCCGGCCTGCTGTTCGACCACGGTTGCAACATTCTCGACGCCCAGCAGTTCGGCGACGAGGAGAGCGGCCGCTTCTTCCTGCGCGTGCATTTCGATCGCGATGTCGGCCTGCCGCTGGAGACCGTGCACGCCGCCATGGCCACGCTCGCCGCCGGCTTCGGCATGGACTGGCAGCTGCATGATGGTCGCCGCCGCGCACGCCTGCTGGTGCTGGTCAGCAAGCAGGGGCACTGCCTCAACGACCTGCTGTTCCGTGCCCACAGCGGCCAGCTGAAGGTGGACATTGCCGCAGTAGCGTCCAACCACGCCGACTTCGCGTCATTGGCCGCGTCCTACCAGGTACCGTTCCACCACCTGCCGGTGACCGCAGATACGCGTGCGGTGCAGGAGCAGCAGATCATCGACCTGGTCGAGCGCGAACGCATCGACCTGGTGGTGCTGGCGCGCTACATGCAGATCCTGTCACCCACGCTGTGCCGCGCGCTGGCCGGCCGTGCGATCAACATCCACCACAGCTTCCTGCCCAGCTTCAAGGGCGCGCAGCCGTACCACCAGGCACACGCGCGCGGGGTCAAGATCATCGGCGCCACCGCGCACTACGTCACCGAGGATCTGGACGAAGGCCCGATCATCGAACAGGACGTGGCCCGCGTGGACCACGCGATGGCGCCGCGCGAGCTGGTGCGGCTGGGCAGCGATACCGAATCGCTGGTGCTGGCCCGCGCCGTTCGGCGCCATGTGGAGCACCGCATCTTGCTCAATGGGCACCGTACAGTCGTGTTCCGGTAGTGCCGGGCCGTTCCCGGCGGTCGCCCATCAGATGATCGCGATCCCCGCCTTGCCCAGCGCCTCGCGCACCATCGCGTCGTTGGCGTCGGTCACCGGCTTGGTCAGCTCCCACAGGAACTTCACCCGGAAGCCGGACTTCACTGCGTCCTGCGCGCTCCACAGCACGCAGTAGTCGCGGGCCAGGCCGCATACGTGCACTTCGCGGATGCGGCGCTCGTGCAGCCAGCCTGCCAGGCCGGTGGCCGGGCGCTCGCCATCGGGGCCATGGTTCTCGCGGAAGGCGCTGTACGAATCCACCTGTTGGCGCGTGCCCTTGCGCAGGATCAGGTCGGCCACGGTCCAGTCCACGCCCGGGTGCAGCGCGGCACCGGCGCTGCCCTGCACGCAGTGGTCCGGCCACAGGGTCTGCGGCTGCGCGTGCAGCAGGATGGTCTCGAAGGGCCGTCGGCCGGCGTGCTGGCTCGCGAACGAGGCGTGGTCGGCCGGGTGCCAGTCCTGTGTCGCCACCACGGTGCGGTAGCGGCGCTGTGCCAGCAGATCGGCGATCGGTGCCACCAGCGCATCGCCCTGGTCGCAGGCCAGCGCGCCACCGGGCATGAAGTCCGGCTGCAGGTCGATCACCAGCAGGGCGACATCGGCGGGCAGGGCGGTCATGGCAGTTCCGGTACAGCAGAAGGGGCGACCAGCGTGGCCGCCCCATGCCCACACGTCAATCGCCCTGCGGCGTCTCAGCGTCCTGCCCGTAGTACAGCAGGCCGATCTTGATCCGTTCGCGGCCATTCTCGCGGCGGTGACGGTTGGCATCGCGCAGCGAGTACACGCAGCCGCAGTATTCCTGCTGGTAGAACTGCTCGCGCTTGCTGATCTCGATCATGCGGCTGGCACCGCCGCCCTTGCGCCAGTTGTAGTCCCAGTACTGCAGGCCTTCATAGCGCGATGCGGCACGGATGCCGCAGTCGTTGATCTGCGCCATGTTCTTCCAGCGCGAGATGCCCAGCGACGAACTGATGGTGTCGTAGCCGTGCTCGTGCGCGTACAGCGCAGTGCGCTCGAAGCGCATGTCGAAGCACATCGTGCAGCGGATGCCGCGTTCGGGCTCGTTTTCCATGCCGCGTGCACGGCTGAACCAGTTGTCGGTGTCGTAGTCGCAGTCGATGAACGGGATGTCGTGCTGTTCGGCGAAGCGGATGTTCTCCTGCTTGCGCAGCTCGTACTCCTTCACCGGGTGGATGTTGGGGTTGTAGAAGAAGATCGCGTAGTCGATCCCGGAGGCGGTGATCGCCTCCATCACTTCGCCGGAGCAGGGGGCGCAGCACGAGTGCAGCAGCAGGCGCTGGCCGTTTTCGGGCAGGGACAGGGCGGGGCGTTGGAGCTCGGTCATCGTCAGGTACCGCATGGACCGCCGGCAACGGCGGTGGCCCATGCATCAGCGCGTGGGTCAACAGGGCTGGCCGGATACCGTGAAAAGGACGCACGCGGCCGCAGCGCCTGCACGCGCAGGACAACGACGGCCCCGGCAACCTCCCCGCGGAGATTCCAGGTCGAGTCAGGGGACGGTCGTGTCCCCCGGCCGGGGCCGGTATTCGGGCTGATGGACACGGGCCGCAGCCCACCTACTACCCACCGCTTCCCAGGCGTGAGCCCAGTGCTGTTGGCAGGATTCGTTTCCATTCACCGCTGCGGGGCAGCTCCGGAATGGGCGCGCGAGGCGCCTTCACCGGATTCCCGTTTAAATCCCTGCCGCCATCAATGCCACGGCAGGGATACCTTCGGCGTGCCCACGGTGGACGCGTCGAGGGCAATGGTCAAGGGCCAATGAAAGCGCAGGGCTGTGGCTCGCTTCTCAGGCTGTGAGAGCGCCTCTTGCCATACTGGGCACCGACAGACGGGAGGTGGCTCGTGGCGGCGAAGTACTGCGATCTGGTCATGAAAGGCGGCATCACCAGCGGCATCGTGTACCCCAATGCGGTACTGGCGCTGGCGCGCGAGTATCGATTCAAGAGCATCGGCGGCACCTCGGCCGGCGCCATCGCCGCGGCGGTGGCGGCCGCGGCGGCGTGCGGTGATCGTCGCCAGCAGGCGGGTGAACACCTGCCCGGCGATGCAGGCTATGGCGGGCTGTCGGCGGTGTCGGCGCAGCTGTCGCGGCGCGGCTTCATCTACAGCCTGTTCCAGCCGGCGCGTGGCGCGCGCGCGGCGTATCGCCTGCTGGTGGTGCTGACCGGCAATGCCCGCCTGCCACGCAAGCTGCTGTGCCTGGCCATCGCGGTGTTCGAGATCGCGCCACTGGAGGTGCTGGTGTCGCTGGCGCTGCTGCTCGGCCTGGGCTGGTGGGGCGGCGGTTGGAGCGGCGTGGCCGCCACGCTGCTGCCATCACTGCTGTGCGCGTACGGTGCCGGCGTGGCCGGTGCTGCGCTGCGGGTAGCGCGGGTGGCGCGCCGTAACCTGCTGGGCCTGTGCAGCGGCCTCGGCCGCGATGCACGCACGCCGGCATTGACCGAATGGTTGCACGAGTGCCTGCAGCAGCTGTCCGGCAAGCCGCTGGATGCACCGCTCACGTTCGCCGATCTGCACGATGCGCCGCGCTATGCCGGCGAGCCGGACAGCCCGCATGCGATCAGCCTGCAGATGATCACCACCTGTGTGTCGCACAACGAGCCGCGCACGCTGCCGCTGGGCGGCGCGCAGTTCTGGTTCCTGCGCGAGGAGTTCGAGCAGCTGTTTCCGGCCAGCGTGGTGCAGTGGCTGGTGACGCAGGCCGGCCCGCCAGTGGAGGTGGAAGGGCGCCGGTACTACCACCTGCCGCAGGGCCCGAAGCTGCCGGTGCTGGTGGCCACGCGCATGAGCCTGAGCTTCCCGCTGCTGATCAGCGCGGTGCCGCTGCACGAGCCCTCTCGCCGCGAGCGTCGCTGCGAACCGACCGCACCTGCGGCCGACCAGGAGCACAATGTGGCCGACAGCATGGAAGGGCTGACCAGTGCCGGGCAGACCTGCGGCCCGGTGATCACCGCCTTCCGCATCTGCTGGTTCTCCGATGGTGGCATCAGCAGCAACTTCCCGATCCACCTGTTCGATGCCGCGTTGCCGCGCTGGCCAACCTTCGCCATCAATCTGGTCTACCCGCAGCACGCCGAAGACGTGAGCCACGGCAGCAGTGGCCGTCAGGCGCAGGAACACGCCGTGTTCCTGCCCACCGAGAACCGCCACGGCTGGCAGCGTACCTACCAGTCGATCGCTACGCCGCTGGCGGCCGCAGAACTGGGCCGTTTCCTGTTCGCGGTGGTGGCGACCATGCAGAACTGGCGCGACCTGCTGCAGGCGCGCGCACCGGGCTACCGCGATCGCATCGTGCACGTCAGCCTGCAGGGCGACGAAGGCGGCATGAACCTGGACATGCCACAGGAGGTGCTGACCCGCATCGCCGACAAGGGCAGCCTGGCCGGTGCGCGCTTCTGTTCGTTCTCGTTCGAGAACCACTATTGGATCCGCTGGCGCAACCTGGCCTCGGCCTACCAGCGCTACACGCTGGAAGTGGCGCGCACCGACGACCCGGCGCAGCAGGTACTGGCCTACCGCGCGGCGTACGCGATGGTTGCCAGTGGCCAGCCGACGCCACCGTCGTACAAGCTGGGCTCGGAAGACAAGCGGCTGGCATCGCAGCAGTTGTGGGGGCTGATGGTCGAGCAGGGACGTACCTGGGAGGACCTCGGCCCGGACCTCACCGACGGCGCACCGCGCCCGCTGCCGCAGATGAAGGTGACGCCGATCTACTGACCCGGTAGTAGATCCACGCCATGCGTGGATGGAACCCCATCGAAATCGAATATTTCGAACATTCATCGAAGAGCATCCACGCACGACGTGGATCCACCGTGTCGACCAAGGTCGACACCTACCCACAGCAGCAAAGGATGCCGTTTCGAGAGCTCGCGGAGACCTGTCGAAGGCGGGGTGGGTCCGGTTGCGGGGGCGTGAGCCGCATGGGCCCGAGGCATGCCTCGGGCGGGTTGGGCAGGACGCCCAACCCCGGTCTTGCCGTGTGCGCAGGACTGCGCACACGAGCAAGCGGCGACCGAGCTTACATGGACGTACTTGCAGCGGCCCCCGCAACCGGGCCCACCCCGCCAACCCTCAGGAAACCCGCTTCTGCTGTTGCTTCGGCCGTTGCCGTTGCTTGCGCGTCTGCGGGTGCAGGGCGCAGCCCTGCCGACCAACCCTATACTTGCCGCCGTGACTGAATTCCCTGCCCTCGTTCCGCTGGATGCGCCGCTGCTGGTGGGCTACAGCGGTGGTGTCGACTCCACCGTGCTGCTGCATTGGCTGTGGCGCTGCGCGCAAGCTTCCGGCACGGCGCTGCGCGCGGTGCACGTGCACCACGGGCTGCAGCCCGATGCGGATGACTGGGTGCTGCACTGCCAGCAGCAATGCGACGCCAGGGGCATCGAACTGGCCGTGCACCGCGTGCAGGTCGAGAACGGCACAGGCCTGGGCACCGAGGGTGCCGCGCGACTGGCACGACGCGCCGCGTTCGCGGCCGAACTGCGCGACGGCGAAACCCTGGCGCTGGCACAGCACCAGGACGACCAGGCCGAGACCTTCCTGTTGCGCGCCCTGCGCGCTTCCGGCGTCGATGGCCTGGCGGCGATGTCCACGCACAGCCGCCTTGGCGAAAAGCCTCTATGGCGACCGCTGCTGGCGGTGCCACGCAGTGCACTCCTCGACTACGCCCGCCAGCATGCACTGCACTGGATCGAAGACCCCAGCAACGCCGACGACCACGCCGATCGCAACTTCCTGCGCCTGAAGGTACTGCCGCTGTTGCGCCAGCGCTGGCCGCATGCCGCTGCGGCGATGGCGGGCAGCGCAACGCACTGCGGGCAGACCCGCGAACTGCTTGACGAGGAAGACGCCGAGCTGATCGCACACCTGGAAGTCGCTCCACGCGTGCTGTCGCTGCAGCTGCTTCGCCAGGTCTCAACGGGCCGTGCCGCACGCGTGCTGCGTGCCTGGGCGGCCGGCCACGACGCGGCACCGCTGCCGGCCACCGTGCTGCAGCAGGCGCTGGACGAGCTGCTGCCGGCCGACAACGATCGCCAGGCGCGGGTGCGCTGGCACGATCACGCGATCCAACAGTGGCGCGACCACGCCTACCTGCTGCCGGCCCGGCTGCCTGCGCTTCCCCACGAGTGGCAGGCCGAATGGGATGGACGCGCACCGCTGGCACTGCCCGATGGCGGACAGCTGCGCCTGCAGGGCACCCCGGCCTTCGATCGCCCGCTGCAGGTCCGTGCACGCGCGGGCGGTGAGCGCATTCTGCTGCCCGGTCGCCAGCATTCGCACGCGTTGAAGGACTGCCTGCAACGCGAACACCTCGCCCCCTGGCGACGCGCGCAGCTGCCGCTGATCTTTGATGGCCCGCAGTTGCTGGCCGCCGCCGACGTGGTCATCGCCGCACCGCTGCAGGCCTGGCTGCAGGCGCATGGCGCACAGTTGCAGTGGCGCCCGGGCGGCTGGTGAATTGACCCCCGCGCGCGGCCCGTCCACACTTGCCGCATGGCCAAGAAGTCCCCCGAAAACGCCTCCCCGGTCGCCCAGTTCGAGCAGTCGCTCGAATCGCTGGAGCAGCTGGTGGAGCAGATGGAAACCGGCGAGCTGAGCCTGGAAGCTTCGCTCAGTGCTTACGAACGTGGCGTCGGTCTGTATCGCCAGTGCCAGCAGGCGCTGGAGCAGGCCGAGCTGCGCGTTCGCCTGCTCAGCGATCCGGCGCAGCCGGAAGCATCCGAGCCTTTCGATCCGCCCAGCCATGACGGCTGAGGTTCTGTTCGCGCGCTGGCGCGACCGTATCGAAAGCCAGCTCGACGCCGCGCTGCCCTCGCCTGCCGAAGCACCGCAGCGCCTGCACCAGGCCATGCGCTATTCGGTGCTGGGCGGTGGCAAACGCATGCGCCCGCTGCTGGTCTACGCCAGTGGCCACCTGTTCGGTACGCAGCCGGAAAGCCTGGATGCGGCCGCCATGTCCGTCGAACTCATCCACGCCTACTCGCTGGTGCATGACGACCTGCCGGCGATGGATGACGACGCGCTGCGTCGCGGCAAGCCGACCACCCACATCGCCTTCGATGAAGCCACCGCGATTCTGGCAGGCGACGCGCTGCAGACCCGTGCCTTCGGCCTGCTGGCCGATGCACCGCTGCCGGCCACGCTACGCGTGGCCTGCCTGCAGACCCTGGCCCACGCGTCCGGCGCCGCTGGCATGTGCGGCGGCCAGGCGCTGGATATCGATGCCACCGGCCAGCAGCAGACGCTGGCGGCATTGACCCGCATGCATGCCCTGAAGACCGGCGCGCTGATCCGTGCGGCGGTGCGCATGGGCGCGCTGTGCGGCCAGGCCCACGAACCTCAGCTGGCCCAGCTGGACAGCTTCGCCGACGCACTCGGCCTGGCCTTCCAGGTACGCGATGACATCCTCGATGTCGAGGCCAGTTCCGAGCAGCTGGGCAAGACCGCCGGCAAGGACCAGGCGCAGGACAAGAGCACCTTCCCTGCCCTGCTCGGCATGGACAGTGCCAAGGCCCAGCTGCACGAACTGGCCGCACGCATGCAGTCGATCCTGGCCGGGTATGGCGAAGAGGCCGATGCACTGCGTGCACTGGCGACGCTGGCGGTCGAACGCGATCATTGATCGCTCGCCGGGCACCGCCCGTCGCTCCCCGCACATGAAAACGCCCGGCAATGCCGGGCGTTTTCAATTCCGCATGCCGCCGGTATTACTTGATCAGGCGCAGTGCGAACGGGTAGCGATAGGCTTCGCCGTTGTTGGCCTTGACCGCTGCGATGATGCTGAACACCAGGCTGATGATGCCCACGATCGGGGCCAGGAACACGCCGATGATCACGATGGTCAGGATCATGCTGATGACCATGGCGATGGTCACGGTGATCTGGAAGTTCAGGGCTTCCTTGGCCTGGTCGGTCACGAAGGCCTTGCCCGCGTCATCCTTGTTGATCAGCCAGATGATCAGCGCGCCGATGAAGCCGGTGAAGATGCCCAGCAGGTGCGCGGCCAGGGCCATGGTGCGCTGGTCGGCCGGCACATCGGTGGTGGCCGGCGGCGGCGGGACGTTATCGAATTCGCTCACGACAAAACTCCTTTTTCATTGGGTGGTCTTGACCCACCAGCACCAAGCTGGTTGCGTCAGGCGGGCATAGCTTACGCCATCAATACCATCAATCATTACCGGCGATGGTCATCCGCCCCAGCAGGATCGAGCCGGTCCGGATGTGCGAGCGCGGGTCGACGTCACTGCCGACCGCCTCGATGCTGCTGAACATCTCGCGCAGGTTGCCGGCGATGGTGATGCCATCCACCGGGTACTGGATCTCACCATTCTCGACGCGGAAGCCGCCGGCACCGCGCGAGTAGTCGCCGGTCACCCCGTTCACGCCCTGCCCCATCAGTTCGGTCACCAGCAGGCCATCGCCCATCTGCCGGGCGATGTCCTGCAGGGAGCCCGCGTTGGCGGCCAGCTGCAGGTTGTGCACGCCACCGGCATTGGCGGTGGTCTGCAGGCCCAGCTTGCGTGCCGAGTAGCTGCCCAGCACATAGCGCTGCAGCACGCCGTCACGGACCAGGGCCGAAGCACGCGTGGCCACGCCGTCACCGTCGAAGGCGGCCGAGCGCAGGCCACGGCGCAGGTGGGGCAGTTCCTCGATCTGCATCCAGTCCGGGAACAGCTGCTGGCCAACGCTGTCCAGCAGGAAGCTGGCCTGGCGGTACAGCGCTCCGCCGGACACCGCCGACAGCAGGTGGCCAACCAGGCTGCGTGCTACTTCCGGGGCGAACAGCACCGGCATGGTGCCGGTGGCCATCGAGCGAGGCTGCAGGCGGGCGACGGTGCGCTCGGCAGCACGACGGCCGACCAGGCCCACCTCTTCCAGGTCCTCCCGGGCCAACGCGCTGGTGTACCAGCCATCGCGCTGCATGCCATCGCCCTGGCCGGCGATCAGCGCACAGCCCACCGAATGATGGGTGCCACGCTCACGGCCGAAAAAGCCATGCGAATTGGCGTACACCGACAGGCTCTGCATGCTCGAAACCGAGGCGCCGTCGGAATTGCGGATCTGCGCATCGGCCTCACGGCCTGCGTTCTCGCAGGCCAGGGCCAGGTCCACCGCCTCGTCGGCCTGCAGCGCCCAGGGGTGCCAGGCATCCAGATCCGGGAAGTCGGTGGCCATCAGCGCGGCCTCGGCCAGGCCGGCAGCCGGGTCATCTTCGGTGTGCCGGGCGATCGCACAGGCCTGCTCGACCGTGGCGGCAAGGCTGGCCTCGTTCAGGTCGCCGGTGCTGGCGCTGCCCTTGCGTTGGCCGAAATAGACGGTGACGGCGATACCGCGGTCACGGGTGGACTGCACGGTCTCCACCTCGCCAAGGCGGACATTGACCTCCAGGCCACGATCCTCGCTGCAGCTGACCTCGGCCTGGCTGGCGCCCAGCGCACGGGCGCGGTCGAGCAGCTGCTGGGAGAGGTCGGCCAGCCGTTCCAGCCGGGCCAGGCTGTCGTCGCCGACAGCGACTTCAGGGGCGATCACGTTCAATGCTTTATCCTGTACGGGTTGGGCCCGGCATCACGCCGGGCGACTTTTTTTGAGATCAGGTAGGAACGATGCGCGGACGCGACGAAGAAACCGGTGAATTCCACGACAAGAGCCGCAGCCAGAACCGGCGCGACGCGCTCGACGTCCTGGCCCTGGGCGAGAAGCTGGTGTCGTTGACCCCGGCGCAGCTGGCACGCCTGCCGATCCCGGAAGACCTGCTGCCGCATATCGCCGAGTGCAAGCGCATCACCGCCCACATCGCCCACAAGCGCCAGCTGGCGTTCCTGGCCAAGCACATGCGCCGCGAAGAAGACGCCACGCTGGATGCGATCCGCGACGCGCTGGACGCCAACAGCGAAACCGGCCGCCGCGAAGTGGCGATGATGCACCGCGCGGAAGACTGGCGCGAGCGCCTGCTGGCCGAGGGTGACAAGGCGCTGGCTGCACTGCTGGACGACTACCCGCAGGCCGACCGCCAGCAGCTGCGCACGCTGGTGCGCAATGCGCAGGCCGAGAAGGCCAAGAACAAGCCGCCGCGCGCCTACCGCGAAATCTTCCAGGTGCTGCGCGCCCTGATGCTGCCGGCCGCGCTGGGCCTGAAGGCCAGCGCCGAAGACGCCGCCCCCGTCGACAGCGACGAAGCCGACGAGGACTGAGTCCGCGCCGGCCTGGGCGGTGGCGCTGGCCATCGCCCGGCTCAGGCCTGGGTACCGCCGACCGTGATGCCCTCGATCAGCAGCGAGGGCTGGCCGACACCCACGGGCACGCTCTGCCCGTCCTTGCCACAGATGCCCACGCCCTCGTCCAGGGCCAGATCGTTGCCGACCATGCGCACCTTCTGCATGGTTTCCGGACCGTTGCCGATCAGCGTCGCACCCTTCACCGGCGTGGTGATGCGGCCATCCTCGATCAGGTAGGCCTCAGTGGCCGAGAACACGTACTTGCCGCTGGTGATGTCGACCTGACCGCCACCGAAGTTGACTGCGTACAGGCCCTTCTTCACCGAACGGATCATTTCCTGTGGGTCGTGCTGGCCGGCGCGCATGTAGGTGTTGGTCATGCGCGGCATGGTCAGGTGCGCGAACGATTCGCGGCGGCCGTTGCCGGTCGGCGCCATGCCCATCAGCCGTGCGTTGAGGCTGTCCTGCATGTAGCCGACCAGGATGCCGTCCTCGATCAGGGTGGTGCACTGGCTCGGGTGGCCTTCATCGTCGATGTTCAACGAACCACGGCGTCCGTCCAGCGTGCCGTCATCGACGATGGTCACGCCCGGGGCGGCAACGCGCTCGCCGATGCGGCCCGCGTAGACGCTGGTGCCCTTGCGGTTGAAGTCGCCTTCCAGGCCATGGCCGACCGCTTCATGCAGCAGCACGCCGGGCCAGCCCGGACCAAGCACCACCGGCATCACCCCGGCCGGTGCCGGAACGGCGTCCAGGTTCACCAGCGCCTGGCGCAGCGCCTCGCGGGCAAAGGCCTCGGGGCGGCCGTCGGCGAACAGCTCCTCATACCCGTAGCGGCCACCACCGCCGGCATAGCCGGACTCGCGGCGGCCGTTGTGCTCGACGATCACCTGCACGTTCAGGCGCACCAGCGGGCGCACGTCAGCGCCCAGCACACCGTCGCTGCGGGCGATAAGTACCGTATCGACGCCGCCGGACAGGCTCACCATCACCTGCTTCACGCGCGGGTCGGCGGCGCGCAGGTAGCCATCCAGGCGCTTGAGCACCTCGACCTTGGCCTCGTTGCCGATGCCATCGATCGGGTCCAGCGCCGGGTACAGCGCGCGCGCGTTGCCGCGCAGCAGCGACCGCCCGGACTGGGCGCCACCTTCACGCGAGATCGCACGCGCCGACTGCGCCGCCGTCAGCAGCGCATCGGCATGGATGTCGTCGGAGTAGGCGAAGCCGGTCTTCTCGCCGGAAATCGCCCGCACGCCCACGCCCTGCTCGATGGAATGGGCGCCGTCCTTGACGATGCCGTCTTCCACGCTCCAGCTCTCGCGGCGGGCATGCTGGAAATAAAGGTCGCCGAAGTCCACACCGGGGCCGAGCAGCTGGCCGAAGGTGCGCTCCAGGCCAGCGGTATCCAGGCCGCCGGGGCGCAGCAGGCGGTCTTGGGCAAGCGTCAGGGCGATATCAGTCATGGTTCTCGATCTGGGGATGCGGGGGCGCTCAGGCAAGCCCCGTGAACAGGAAAGCCGCGCTCAACGCGAGCGCGGCAGGCCGGTGACGGTCGGCGGAATGGCCGGCGCCGGTGCCGGTACGGGTGGCGGAGCCTTGTCGCGGCTGCGCTCGATCACTTCCACCTTCGGTTCCTTCCATGGACCGGTCACCTTGTAGGTACGGGCGCCAATCTCGCCCAATGGCTTGGACAATACCGCATTGGTGGCCGCGCCCAGCGCCGCCCCCACCGGGCCACCGGCGACCGCACCCACCACGGTCAGCAGATTGCCTGCACGCGGGTTGACGTCGATGGTCTGGTCAAACTGCTGGTTGCGCAGGTCGGCCTGGCCGCGGATGGTGATGTTGGCTGCAGGGCCTTCGATCAGCACTTTGTCGGTGCGTGCCATGCCCTGGCCGAACTGCATGCTGCCGTCGATCTGGTTGAACGCGAAGCCCTTGGAGAAGAAGTCGCGGAAGTCGAACATCAGGCGCCGCGGCAGCTGGGTGACACTGAGCAGGCCCAGCACCCGGCCGGCTCCCGGTTCCAGCTCCAGCAGCTGGCCGTTGCGCGCGTGCAGGTCCAGGCGGCCCTGCAGGTTGCCCAGCTGGAAGTCCGACGGCCCCCCACTCCACGTGGCCTGCAGCTGCGCCTGGCCGGAACCGCCACGCAGCTGGCCGCCGTAGTCGAGGTTCTGCATCAATCCGCCCAGGTCCTCGCTGCGCACCTGTGCGGTCAGCTCGGTGCGGGCACCACCGGTGCGGCCCAGCCAGCGACCGCTGATGTCGATCTCCTGGTCGGGCGCACGGAAGCGCAGCTCGTCCACGTTCAGGCCATTGGCCAGCGGCCGCGTACGCAGTACCGCCTGGCCCAGCACCACCTTGCCGAACTTCAGGTCGGCGATGTCCAGCGCGAACGGCGGCAGCTTGGCCGGGTCCATGTCGTTGGCGCCGGCCTGTACCCGTGCCGGTGCGGCCGGTGCACCCGGAGCCACCGGCAGGGATTGCCAGTGCACGCGGTCGAGCTGGCCACTGATGGTGCCGCCATCTGCATTGGGGACGGTCAGGCGCCCGGCCAGCGACGGGCCGTCCAGGCGCACATCCAGTGCCTGCGCGCCCGGGCGCAGCTGCAACCGGGTCTGCTCGAACACGCCACCGATCAGCTTCAACTGGCCGACCTGCACGTCCACCGCACGCAGCGGCATGGCGTCGTCATCACTGCCACCACGCGCCAGACTGATCCACTCCAGAGCGTCCAGGGTCGGACTGCGGCCATTGACGGTCAATCCGCTCGGCGGCGGCTCGCGGTCGACATGGTCGCTGCCCAGCGTCACCTGCACACCGGTCTGGTTGTTGTGGCTGCGTGCGGCCAGCGCCAGGCGCTGGCCGAACGCAACGTCGATGCGGCCGGCCCCCATCGGCAGCTGTGCAGCCACGGTGGTCGCCAACGGCTCGGCAGCCGGTTTGTCCAGCGGCGCCGGCAGGTCCAGCCGGGTCCCGACCAGATCGGAGCTCAACCGCAGCTCGCTGGGCGGCGCAGGCGCCCCTGGAGCGACCTTGGGCAGGCTGAACGCGATGGTCCACGGCGAGGTTCCGGTGATGTAGGGCTTGAGCCAGGCCATCTCCGGCGCGCGGTCGATCAGCACGCCAGCATCCAGCGTGGCCGACAGCTGCGATTCGAAGGCCAGTCTGCTGTCGTGCACGTAGCCACCGGCACGCAGGCTCAGGCGACCGTCCTGGCCGAGGTGGCGCACCGACAGCGCCTCGGCATCGAAACCGCCATTGCTGTAGCGCGCCTGCCCCTGCATGTTGTCGAAGGCGAGCTGGAAGCGCTTGTCGACCAGCTTCACGCCGGCCAGATCAACCGTCCCCTGCAGGTGGCCGCCACCTTCATCGTGGTGCAGTGGCTGCAGCAGATCGAAGGTCACATGCGCCGGGCCGGCAGCGGTGAGGTTGTCCAGGGTGTCGCCATAATCCTTGTGCAGCGGGCTCTGCCGCAGCATCGCCAACAGCTTGCCCGCCTCGCTCTGCGCATCGGCGCGCACATACAGCGGCTGCTGCCCGAAATCCGGAATGCCCGCCTCGAACTTCTGCACCGCCACACCGGCCAGATCGCCGCGCCCATGCATGTCGAAGCCGGGGCCGATGAAGGCGATATCGGCGTCGACCTGGCTCATCAACGGCCAATCGTGCTGGAAACGGATGTCACCGTTGGTGATATGGCCGGTGGCCTCGAAGCGGCCATCGTTGTTGTCGAACGGCCAGTCGTCCAGGTCGCCACTGACCAGGCCGATGCCATTGCGCACCTGGCCGCCGGCCAGCGCCATGTCCAGCCAGTCGGTGGCGCCCTTGCTCATCTTGGAGTGGATCCAGAAGCGCTTGGCCGCGGTCATCGGCACGTCGTCCAGCTTGGCCGCCAGCTGCAGCCACGGCCGCGTACCGTCCCCCTGGAACCAGACACCACCGCGCACGTCGGCCGCATAGTCGGTGCCTTCCACGCGCATCGCCGCAGTACCGATACGCCAACCACCGCCCTCGTCGCGCCAGCCCACCACCTGTCCCGCCAGATGCAGGTCATGACGCACACCAAAGCCGGTCGGCCAATCGAACTGCAGCTGCCGTTGCGGCTGCAACTGCAGGCTGAAGCCATCCGCGTCGCCTTCGAAGCGCCCGCCCAGGCCGCGCAGGCCGGGCGAATTGCCCACGCTGGCGAAGCCCAGCGACTGCAGTTCGCCCTGCGCCCACAGCGGGCCATCGCGATCGCCCGCCAGCTGCAACTCGCGCACCTCCAGCTGCGGCCTGGACAGGAACAGCCAGCGACGCAGGCCCGGTTCGAGACGATCGCTCAGGGCCAGCGCACGCAGCGCGGTGCCGGCCTGCACTTCGCCAGAACGGACCCGCAGCTGCTTGCCAAGCTGCAGCTGCAGGCCATCGAGCTGCTGCTCGCCCTCTTCGGTTTTCAGGCGCAGGCGCGGCACCTGCAACGCCCAGCCATCAGCCTGGCGCTGCCAGCGCAGGCGTGCCTGCAACCGCTGCAGCTGCAGCTGCGGAGCCGCCATCGAGGGCATCGGTGCGCCATCGATGCGGACATCACGCAGGTCCGAATCGGTGGTCACCGCCACCGGCGCGAAATCGCGCAGGGTCAGCCACAGGTTGAGTTCGCCCTTGCCTTCGCGCAGGCGCACACCGCCGGCCGCCAGCAGCGGCGACCAGGCATGGAAGTCGACCGGATCGGCGCCCAGCCAGGCCTGGCCATTGCCGCGCACGCGGTCCACGTCCAGCACCGCCGTCAACGGCAGCGCTTCGGTCTGGGCCCAGGCACGCACGCCTACACGCAGGCGGTCGCCATTGACCCGCAGGCGCACGTCGATGCGTGGCAGCGTGGTGTCGATCCCCAGCCCCGGCGCATGCACGCCCAGGCGGCCTCCGATCACCTGCAGCTCGCCCAGCCGGCGCAGCGCATCCAGCGGGTCCCCGCCATTGGCGGCCTGCGGCAGGCCGCGTACCGACCAGCGACCATCCTCGCCCTGCTGCAGGTCGAGCGCCAGGCCACGCAGGCGCAGCTCGGTCAGCGACCGGCCAGGCAACAGGCCGCTGTACATCGATACCAGCACCTCGGCCTCGCCGATCGCCAGGCCCTGGCCGGCGCCGATGCGCAGGCCCTTGAGCTGCAGCAGCGGACCACGCCGGGTCCAGGCGGTCTGCAGCTGGTCGAAACGCACCGGCTGGCCAGCGCGTTCGCTCAGCCAGGCGGCAATCCTGTCGGGATGGCGCTCGGCCAGCGGCAGCAGCTGGCTGAAGGTGCCCACCAGCAGTGCAAGCCCGACCAGGCCCACCGCGCAGGCGGCAATGAAATGACGGCGGATCCTTCGCAGTCGCAGGCGCGGCGGCGCGCTCATCGGCCACCGCCGGCCTGCGGCCGGCGAGGATCAGAGCAGAACGACATCGAATTGCTCCTGCAGGTACTGCTCATCCGCCTGGAAGCGGATGCTCTTGCCGAGGAATTCCTCCAGCTCGGCCACCGCCGCGGATTCCTCGTCGGTGATGCGCGCGACCACCTTGGTCGACGCGATCACCAGCAGGCGCGCGGCATCGAACTGGCGCACGGCACGGGTGATCTCGCGGAAGATCTCGTAGGTCACCGTCTCGGTGGTCTTGATGCTGCCGCGGCCGCTGCACTGCGGGCAGGTTTCCGACAGCTGGCGCTCCAGGCTTTCCACCGTGCGCTTGCGGGTCATCT
Organism: Stenotrophomonas mexicanensis; assembly: GCF_032911605.1. NCBI lineage: Bacteria > Pseudomonadati > Pseudomonadota > Gammaproteobacteria > Lysobacterales > Lysobacteraceae > Stenotrophomonas > Stenotrophomonas mexicanensis. The sequence goes on along the minus strand of NZ_JAWJTG010000036.1, from coordinate 26,621 downwards.
CCACCAGGCCCAGCGGCGAGAAGTCGTACACCGTGGTCTTGGCATGATCGCGCGCCAGCGCCTTTTCCAGGGTGCGCAGCACCTGGCGGCGATGCTCGGCATCGTCCATGTCGATGAAGTCGATGATGATGATGCCGCCCAGGTTGCGCAGCCGCAGCTGCCGTGCCACCGCCTGTGCCGCTTCCAGGTTGGTGCGGAACACCGTCTCTTCCAGGTTGCGCTGGCCGAGGAACGAACCGGTGTTGACGTCGATGGTGGTCATCGCCTCGGTCTGGTCGATCACCAGGTAGCCACCGGATTTCAGCGGCACCTGCTTGTCCAGCGCGCGGCCGATCTCGTCCTCCACCCCGAACATGTCGAAGATCGGGCGATCACCACTGTACAGCTCGATCTTCTCGGCCAGCACCGGCATGTACTTGGCAACAAAGGCCTGCAACTGCGCGAAGGTCTCCTTGGAGTCCACCTTCACCTTGTCAACGTCCTTGCGGATCAGGTCGCGTACCGATCGCAGCGGCAGGCTCAGGTCTTCATAGATGTTGCTGCACGAGGCCGCTTCGCGGCCACGACGCTCGACCACGTTCCAAACGCGCGACAGGTAGGCGATGTCCTCGGCGATGGCCTCTGCCGGCTGGCCCTCGGCATTGGTACGCACGATGTAGCCGTAGCCTCCGTGCTGCGCCGACAGTTCGGTCACCAGCGCCTTCAGCCGGGCGCGCTCGGTTTCATCCTCGATGCGTGCGGACACCCCCACCACCTTGGATTGCGGCAGCAGCACCATGTAGCGCGAGGGAATGCTGATCTGGGTGGTCAGGCGTGCGCCCTTGGTCCCGATCGGGTCCTTCACCACCTGCACCACGATGTCCTGGCCGTCGCGCAGCAGCTCGACGATCGGCACGCTGGACGGCGGCGGCAGCGTGGTGTTCTCGGTATCGGCACTGGCCACCGGCGCCGGCCGCACCACGTCGTTGGCATGCAGGAACGCGGCACGCTCCAACCCGACTTCGACGAAGGCGGCCTGCATGCCGGGCATCACCCGCTGCACCTTGCCCTTGTAGATGTTGCCGACCACACCCCGGCGCCAACCGCGCTCGATGTGCAGTTCCTGCAGCATGCCGTTCTCGATCACCGCGACCCGGGTTTCGCGCGGGGTCACATTGACCAGGATTTCCTCAGACATCGGCAGCCTCCCTGGCGGCATCGGCAGTTGTGGCCGGCACGCCGCAGCGCGCCAGCAGACGATCGGTATGCAGCAATGGCAGCCCCATGACGCCGGAGTAGCTGCCGGAAAGATGTTCGATCCAGCGCTCGGCCCCGCCCTGGATGGCGTAGGCCCCGGCCTTGTCCAACGGCTCGCCGGTGGCCACGTAGGCGGCGATGTCGGCAGCGTCGATCGGGGCGAAGGTCACTTCGGAAATGACCAGTTCGCTGTCCAGCCCGTCCGCGCCGACCAGCACCACGGCGGTCATCACCTGATGGGTACGCCCGGCAAGGCGCGCCAGCATCGCCCGCGCATCGGCGGCGTCAGTGGGCTTTCCGAACACGTCGCCATCCAGCACCACCTCGGTGTCCGAGCCGAGCACGCGCGCCTGCGGGTCATCGGCCAGCACCCGGGCCAGCCCGGCGCGCGCCTTGTCGGCGGCGACCCGGCAGACATACTGTTCGGCGCTTTCAGCGCGCGCGCGCTGCTCGACGACCTCCAGGTCCAGGGCCTGGAAGGGGCGTCCGAGTCGGGCCAGCAGCTGGTTGCGTCGGGGGGAGCGGGAAGCAAGATAGAGCATCGGCACAGCATAACCTGAGGCCGCCACCTGAATCGTCGGCAACCCGTCCCGGAACGTGCGCAACCCCGAACGGGCTCACAGCGCGTTCATCGCTACGACACCAACCTCAACGGCACAACAAGGAGTTCTCCATGCGCCTGACCGCCACCCCGCTGCTGCTCGCCCTGTCCCTCGCCCTTGGAACCTCGATGACTGCCCATGCCGCCCCGTCGTCGCCGTCGATCGCCGCCCCGGCCGAAGGCACCCTGCTGAACATCTCGGCCAATGCCGAGGCGACCCGCGTGCCGGACGTGGCCACCCTGTCGGCCGGTGTGGTCACCCAGGCCGCCGATGGCAACAGCGCCATGCGCCAGAACGCCCAGCAGATGGACAAGGTACTGGCCGCGATCAAGGCCGCCGGCATCGCCGAGCGCGACGTGCAGACCAGTGGCGTCAGCCTCAATCCGCAGTACCGCTATGCCGACAACGAAGCACCGAAGATCACCGGCTACCAGGCCAGCAACACGGTCAGCCTGAAGGTGCGTGACATCGCCAAGCTGGGCAAGGTGCTGGATGCACTGGCTGCGCAGGGCGCCAACCAGATCAACGGCCCCAGCTTCGAGATCGACCAGCCGGAACCGGTCTACGACGAAGCCCGCCTGGCTGCACTGAAGAAGGCCCAGGCCCGCGCCCAGACCTATGCGAAGTCGCTGGGCCTGCAGGTGCGCCGCATCGTCAGCATTTCCGAGAACGCCGGCGGCGGCTACCGCCCGATGCCGATGATGCGGGCCATGTCGGCCGGCGCAGCGATGGACAAGGCCACCCCGGTCGCACCGGGTGAATCGACCGTCTCGGTCAACCTGGACGTGGTGTTCGAACTGGGTCGCTGATCCCGTTCGCCATTGCCGACAACGGCGGATCCCGCAGGGGGTCCGCCTTTTTCATGCCCGCAGCCGGCGTTGGCTGAAGGCCAGCCCAACGATCGCCCCCCTGCCTCTAGGCAGTGGCCGCCCTGTCGCGCTACTGATGGACTGCCAGCCGCGTGCGGCAACCCCGCCACGGGCCCTGGTGCGTTGAGGACTTCGTCACTGGCATGGAGGTGGACCATGGTTCGTACGTATCCCGTTGCATCCCCGCACTTCGACCCCGCCCGCGTTGCCGCCTGGAGCGCGGCCATCGCCCTGCATCTGCTGGCCTTCCTGTTGCTGCTGATCCCGGCGACCTACCAGGCCGTGCAGGTCCCACGTGACAAGACTGCGGTCAGGCTGATCGAGAAGATCCCGCCACCGCCCACGCCGCCGGTTCCGATCCCGCCGAAAGAGATCGTCCAGGTGATGCCCAAACCCCGGACGCAGCCGGTAGCACCGCCCCTGCCCGCACCTACCGCGACCGTGGAGGAGACCCAGGGCATCGCACTGCCGGCCGCCGAACCGGCCTCGCCCCAGCTGGCACCGAGCATCGATACCTCCACGCCTCTGGCCGGCGCCCAGCTGCAGTACCGCAGCGCCCCGCCGCCGGCCTACCCGCTGGCGGCACTGCGCAACCGCGAGCAGGGGACGGTGCTGTTGCGGGTAGAGGTGGACTCCCACGGGCAGCCGGCGGTGGTCAGCATCGAGCGCAGCAGTGGCTCGCGCAGCCTGGACCAGGCTGCACGCCAGCAGGTGCTCAGGCACTGGCGCTTCGAGCCGGCCCAGCGTGATGGCGTAGCCGTGCCGGCCATCGGCATGGTGCCGGTGCAGTTCTCGCTGCCGGACTGAGGTGATCGCCGGCCCGGCTGCTTGCCGGGCCGGCGCTTCCGTCCGGACGGGTACGGACGGAACAGGATCAACTGTTATTGATTAAGCAAAAATTCACGACTTCGTCACCTGTCGGAAACCTAGATTGGTCCGTCCCGGAATCTTCCGGAGACAGCCCTCAACGCTACGGTTTTCCAGTTAGGAGAGAAGCTGTGAAACACCTGATCCAACGGCCCGCCAGCCGCCGCCGCACCACCCTGGCATCGTCCATCACCCATATCCTTACCGGCGGCACGCTGCTGCTGGTTGGCGCCGTGGCTTCCACCTCCGCTTTCGCGCAGGAAAAGGCCACCAACCTGGACCGCATCACGGTCACCGGTTCGAACATCCCGCGCACCAACACTGAAACACCGTCCCCGGTGCAGGTGGTGACCCGCCAGGAAATCGACCGTACGGGCAAGACCACGGTTGCCGAGTACCTGCAGACACTGACCGCCGACGGTTCCGGCTCCATTCCCAAGACCTTCGGCAACGGCTTTGCCGGCGGTGGTGCCGGCATCTCGCTGCGTGGCCTGGGCGCGGGTTCGACCCTTGTCCTGTTGAATGGTCGCCGCATGGCCACCTACGGCCTGGCCGATGACGGCCAGAAGGTCTTCACCGACCTGAGCACCATCCCGCTCGACGCCGTCGAACGCGTGGAAGTGCTGAAGGACGGCGCCTCGGCGATCTATGGTTCCGACGCCATCGCTGGCGTGGTCAACATCATCCTGCGCAGCGATTTCCAGGGCGCGATCCTCCGGGGCTCCTACGGTTTGTCCGGTGACAGCGATGGCGACGCGAAGAAGGCGACCCTGACCGCCGGTACCGGCGATCTGGCCACCGACGGCTGGAATGCCTTCTTCAGCCTGGATGTCGCAAAGACCGACGCGATCAAGATCAGTGATCGCAAGAACCGCAAGTGGATCGGTACCGGCGATACCCGCCCGTGGGGCTATGGCAACAACGCCCAGTTCCTCGGCGGCGCCTTCCTCAGCGGCAAGACCCGCGGCGGTGTTGGTCCGAACGGTTCGGTGTATGACGATCGCAATGTGACCAAGGACAATCCTGCCTTCCTGGTCGCATTGCCGGGCTGTGCTGGCCTGACCACCATTCCCGGCCAGACCGAGGCTACTGCACAGGCGCAGGGCTGCCTGTGGGATCCGAACCAGCTGTATCGCGATCTGACCCCGGAAGAGAAGTACGTCAACGTGTTTGGCCGTGCCAGCTTCGCGTTTGGTGAAGGTGGCGAGATCTACACCGAAATCGGCTACTCGAAGAAAGAGACCACCTTCAGCAACACCCCGTCCGGCGTATCCGGCAGCTGGGGCTTCCCCGAAGGCCCGGTCAACGGCAACAGTGGCCCAGGCGCAGTGGTGCTGGGCCCGAATCATCCTGACAATCCCATTCCCGGCCAGGCCTCGCGCCTGCGTTATTCGGCGTGGGATGTCGGTCCCCGCGTGACCAACAACACCAATGAGTTCACCCGCTTCCTGGTCGGCGTCAAGGGCAACTGGGGCGACTGGAGCTACGACACCGCCTATCTGCACTCGGGCACTGATCTGGTCAACAAGCGCACCGGCTTCCTCAACTACGACAACGTACGTTGCGCATTGGCCAACCCGAACTGCGCCGGTGGTGTTTGGCGCATCGGTGACAACGCCGGCATGAACTCGCAGGCGCTGTACGACTTCATCTCGCCTGACATCAGTGCCCGAGCCAAGTCCAGCCTGGACATGTTCGACTTCACCGTGTCGCGCAGCCTGATGGACCTGAAGGGTGGCCCGCTGGGCCTGGCACTGGGTACCGAATGGCGCAAGACCAGCAACAGCCTGACCCCGCAGACCTATACCGACCAAGGCCAGATCATCGGTCTGGGCTACTCGGCCTACGACGGCACCCAGAACGTGTACGCCGGCTACGTTGAGCTGTCTGCGCCCGTGCTGGAAACCCTGGAACTGTCCGGTGCGGTTCGCTACGACAAGTACGAGAGCGGTGAAGGCAAGGCGACACCGAAGATCGGCATCAAGTGGACCCCGGCCGACTGGATCGCACTGCGTGGCAGCTACGCCGAAGGCTTCCGTGCACCGAACCCGGCCGAGAACGGAGATGGTGGCCTGGCCGCCTTCTCCAACGCGTCCGATCCGGTACGTTGCCCAGGCGGCAACCCCGCACCAGGTGCGAACGACGACGATTGTGGCGCCCTGCCAGTCGCCATCATCACCCGCCCGAACAAGGACCTGAAGCCGGAAGAATCCAAGAGCTACTCGGTGGGTATCGTCCTGCAGCCCACGTCCACGACTTCGCTGACCATCGATGCCTGGCAGATCAAGCGCACCAACGAAATCGCCCAGGGCAGCACTTCCGAAGCCATTGCCGCCGGCAACGTACTGCGTGACAGCAACCTGCTCAACGGCGTGCCCGGCACCGGCAGCATCCTGGCGGTCAACACGCAGTACATCAATGCTGCATCGACCCGGGTACGGGGTATCGATACCGATATCCGCCAGACCTTCGACATCGGCCCGGGCCAGCTGGAGATGGACCTGCAGTGGAGCCATGTACTCAAGTTCGAGCGCACCGATGCCGACGTGACCGTCGACTACGCAGGTACTCACGGCAACTGCGACGTGACCAACTGCATCGGTACGCCGAAGGACCGCATCAACTTTGGCACCACCTGGAGGCAGGGCCCGTGGAGCGTCAGCGGCGTGGCCAACTACATCTCGAAGATGGACAACAAGGACTTCCGTGGCCCGAATGGATCCTACCTGTTCGCGTATGCGGACGGCACGGACGTCAAGAAGATCTCCTCGTTTACCACCTTCGACCTGTCGGGCCGCTGGAACATCACTGAAGCCTTCGAGCTGAACGCCTCGGTGCAGAACGTGTTCGATCGCATCGCCCCGCTGGATCCGTCCACCTACGGTGGTGTCAACTACAACCCGCTGCACTTCAGTGGTGCCATCGGTCGCTACTTCACCGTCGGTGCCAAGTACACCTTCAAGTAATACAGGCAACACCTTTCAACGCAGCAACTTCGAAGGCCCGGGCAGCTGCCCGGGTCTTCGTCATTCCGCCCCTTGCAGGCATGTTCACGGGCACATGGCTACCGTGTGCACGCGGCATCACCGCCGCAGGGGATCTGCATGGCCGCAACTTCGCAACGCCTGGGCCTGCCCGCGTTGACTGCACTGGTGGTCGGCTCGATGGTCGGCGCCGGCATCTTTTCATTGCCGCAGAACGTGGCGCGCAGCGCCGGGCCTGCCGCCGCGCTGATCGGCTGGGCCCTGAGCGGCGCGGGCATGCTGATGCTGGCCTTCGTATTCCAGGCGCTGGCCAACCGCCGACCTGATCTCGATACCGGCATCTACGCATACGCACGCGAAGGCTTCGGCAACTACATCGGCTTCTCCGCTGCGTGGGGCTACTGGGTCGCCTCGGTGCTCGGCAACGCCAGCTTCTTCGTGCTGATCTTCAGTGGCCTGGGCCACTTCATGCCCGTGTTCGGCGAAGGCAATACCCCGGCCGCCGTGGCCGCATCCTCATTGCTGTTGTGGACCGTGCACCTGTTGGTGCTGCGTGGCCTGCGCACTGCCGCCATCGTCAACGGCCTGGTGACCGTGGCCAAGCTGCTGCCGATCGCCCTGTTCCTGGTCCTGGCCGCCGGCGCGTTCCGCATGGACGTGTTCCGCGCCGATTTCCTCGGCGCGCCTGCACTCGGCGACCTCGGCCAGCAGCTGCGCGGCATGATGCTGGTGACCGTGTGGGTGTTCATTGGCATCGAGGGCGCCAGCATCTACTCGCGGCGCGCCGCACGCCGTGCCGACGTGGGTCGCGCCACGGTGATCGGCTTCCTCGGCGTGTGGCTGCTGCTGGTGCTGGTCAGCCTGTTGTCGATGGGCGTGCTGTCGCAGGCGGAACTGGCCGGACTGCCTAATCCGTCGATGGCCTATGTGCTGCAAGCCATTGTCGGCGAATGGGGCGCGACGGTGATCATCATCGGTTCGATCATCTCCGTTCTCGGTGCATTGCTGGCCTGGGTGCTGCTGTGTGCCGAAGTGCTCTATGCCGCCGCAGGTGACGGCACCATGCCGGCCTTCCTGGGGCGTGAGAACGCGCGCGGGGTGCCGGCCAATGCACTCTGGTTGAGCAACGGGCTGATCCAGTTGTTCCTGCTGCTGGTGCTGGTCAATTCGGGCAGCTATACCGGGCTGGTGCTGCTGGCCGCGTCGATGAGCCTGGTGCCCTACTTCCTGTCCACGGCATTCGGCGTACAGCTGGCCTGGCGTGGGCAGGCCTATGCCGGTGAACCAGGCGTGCGCTGGCGCGATTTCGTGGTCGCACTGCTGGCCAGCGCCTATGCGCTGTGGCTGGTGTATGCCGGCGGCCTGGACAACCTGCTGCTGTCGGTACTGCTTTACGTGCCCGGCGTGGTGTTGTTCGCATTGACCCGGCACCAACGCGGCGAACAGGTATTTACGCGTTGGGAATGGGTACTGTTCGCTGCGATCCTGGTTGTGGCGGTTGCTACGCTGGTGGCGTTCTGGCGAGGCAATCTCGGGCTGTAGACCCGAGCCCAGGCTCGGCTGGGTTCATCCGCAGCAGCCGAGCATGGCTCGGCTCCACAACAGCAGTCGCGCAAGCTCGACGCTACAAAGACGCAAAAAAAAAACCTGCATCTCGCGATGCAGGTTTTTCAAGGTGGCGCCCGAAGTTGGACTCGAACCAACGACCCCCTGATTAACAGTCAAGTGCTCTAACCGGCTGAGCTATTCGGGCAGACGACTAGTATAACCACTCTTCACGCGCGATGGTAGGGGTGATTGGCAATCATTGCGGCAGCCCGATACAGCTGCTCGGCCACCACCAGGCGCACCAGCATGTGCGGCAGCGTCAGCGGGCCGATCGACCACTTCTCATCGGCCAGCGCGGACACCTCCGGCGAATGCCCTTCCGGGCCACCGATCAGGAACGCCAGGTCCCTTCCCTGCCCGCGCCAGTGTTCCAGGCGCAGTGCCAGCTGTTCGGAACTCAGCTGTCGCCCTGGCACATCCAGCGCCACCACATAGGCGTTCTTGGGCAGCGCGGCGATGACCCGCTTGCCTTCATCTTCGGTGGCGCGGCGCGGATCGCGCCCCTTGCCACGCAGGCCGGGCTCGATTTCCACCAGCTCGAACGGCAGCCAGTGCGACAGCCGCTTCTGGTACTCGGCGAAGCCCTGCGCCACCCAGCTGGGGGCGCGTTCACCGGTGGCGATCAGGCGGGCTTTCATCAACGGTCCTCCAAAACGTCGACGGCGCCATCGGCGCCCTCGAAGGGATGCATCAACGCGTGGCTCAGGCCACTTCGTCGTCGCTGGACGGCGGCTGGTCGCCGACGGTCCACAGGCGCTCGAGGGCGTAGAACTCACGCACGCGCGGCAGCATCACATGGACGATCACGTCGCCCAGATCGACCAGCACCCACTCGGCTTCGCGCTCGCCTTCCACGCCCAGCGGCATCACGTCGATGTTCTTGGCGAAGCGCACGACTTCGTCAGCAATCGACTTGACGTGGCGGGTCGAGGTGCCCGAAACGACGATCATGTAGTCGGCAACGCTGGACCGGCCGCGCACGTCGATCTCGACCAGGTCCTTGGCCTTCAAGTCTTCGGTGGCTTGGCGGACGCTGGCCAGCAGTTCCGGCACGGACGGCGGCGGGCTGGGCAGATCGACCTTGATGGTCTGGGGCTGGGTCTGGTTGCTCAAAGTGGATCGACTCGATAAACGTGGGGGCGATTATACGGGGATGGCGCCGCTGCGCCATTCACGGCTTGGCCGGGCGGTACAGCCCGTGTGCAGCCACATAGTCCGCCACGCTGGGTGGCAGCAGGGCGCGCCAAGGGCCGCCGGCGGCGATCTGCGAGCGCACCGCGCTGGCCGATTCCTCGCGCAGCGGGTGGTGCAGGCGCAGGATGCGCCCCGCCGGGCTGGCGAACAGGGCCTGCTCGGTGTCGGCCCAACGCCCTTCCAGCGCCCGGCCCAGCTCGCCATCCACCGCAGCCTGCAATGGGCTGCCCGGGCGCTCCGCCACCACGAAATGAGCCAGCCCGAACAGCGCCTCCCATTCGTGCCAGCGGGACAGGCCAAGCAGACTGTCGGCGCCGACCAGCCAGGCCAGCGGCCGGCTCGGCCCCAGCTCGCCGCGCAGCTCGCGCAGGGTGTCCACGGTGTAGGACGGCCGACCGGAGAAACGTGCCGCGCGATCCAGCTCGCGCCGGTCCAGCAGCAGGCCCGGTTCGTCGCCGATGGCCAGCGACAGCATAGTGCAGCGCTGCTCGGCCGTGGCGCCGGGCACGGCACGGTGCGGCGGATCGGCCGCCGGCAGCATGCGCACGGCAACCTGCAGTTCATCACGGGCAGCCCGCGCGATCGCCAGGTGCCCGAGGTGCACCGGATCGAAGGTGCCCCCGTAGTAGATCCGCAGGCTCATTGCTCAGGCCCGCGCCAGCAGGCGCACGGCACGCGGTTCGGCCACAGCCACCAGCAGGCGCTCCAGCGCCAGCCAAGCATCGCCGTCGGCCCGCCCCTTGGCGATACGGTCGACCAGTCCCGCTTCAGCCACGAAGCGCTCCCAGCGCTTGCTTTCCGGATGCCGCTGCAGCGCGCGCTTGTACGGCGCCTGCCGCGATTCCCAGATGCCGCGCGATTTCATTTCGGCGGCCAGGTTGCCACCACGGGCCTGCACCCGGGCCAGGCCAGCACCGGCCAGCAGCTCGCGGATCACCATCGGCATCAACGCAGCCACCGCCTCACCCTCGCCTCGCAGGCCGGCCAGCATGCGCAGCACCGCCGGCGGTTGCCCGGAGAATGTCGCCTCCACCAGCCGGAACACGTCATAGCGGGCGGCGTCGGCCACCAGCGACTCCATGCGCTCCACATCCAGCGGCTGGCCATCGGCCAACAGCGCCAGCTTGTCGATTTCCTGGGCGGCAGCCAGCAGGTTGCCTTCCACCCGCTCGGCCAGGCGCTGCACGGCGGCCGGGTCCGCGCGCAGGCCCTTGCCACGCAGGCGGCGCTCGATCCAGTCCGGCAGTTCATGCGGCTTGATCGCCCACGCCACCGACAGCACGCCGATGCGGTTGACCGCTTCGGCCCACTTGCCCTGGTGCGCCTTGCTCCATTCGTTGGCGGTGATCATCAACACCACGTCCGGCGCCGGATTGGCGCAGAACTGGCTGATCACCTCGGCACCGTCCTTGCCCGGCTTGCCGCTGGGCAGGCGCACCTCGACCAGGCGACGGGCGCTGAACAGGCTGGGGGCATTGAAACTGGCGTCGAGCTGGTTCCAGTCAAAATCACGCCCATCGGCGTCGAACACTTCACGTTCGCCAATGCCCGAGGCGCGCGCACGCGCGCGGATGGCGTCGGCCGCCTCCAGCACGCGCAGGGTTTCCGGGCCGGCAATCAGGTAGACCGGCGCCAGCGCGGTATCAGCGCCCTGGCTGGCCAGCTGCTCCGGACGCAGTTCCATGCGCGCGGCTCAGTGCTTGGCTGCGGGGACCGGCTCGGCCGGTACCGCGCCTTCGATCGGCTTGTCCTTCGGCGCCGACAGGCTGCCGCCCTTCTCGATCTCGGCACGCACCACGCTGTCGATGCGGCGGATGATCGAGGCGGACATTTCCCGGCGCAGTTCATTGGCCAGGATTTCACGTTCGGTGGTGGTACCGGTGGCGTCGGTCGGCGGCGACACGTAGTCGCGCGACAGCTCGATCACCTGCTGCGGCACCAGTTCGCTGCCGTCTTCGCGACGGAAGATGAAGATCACCGCGTAGCGCAGGCTGTATTCCTGCGCACGGCCCTGCGAGTCGATGGCGATCGGCAGGTCGCCCCAGCGCTCGGACAGTACCTGCAGCTGGGCGCTGGGCTCCTTGCTGTCCTCATCGGCCAGCCTGGCGCCGGAGGCCAGCAGGCTGCGGTTGAGCAGCTTGACCAGTTCGCTGTACGGCGCAGTGGAAACCACCTTCACCGGTGCTGTGTCGGTCGGCAGCATCAGCTTGTTGCGCAGATGGAAACCGCAGCCGGCAAGGCCGAGGACAAGAACGAGGGCAAGCAGGATTCGGGTCATGGAGACAGTCTGGCGGAGCCGGGCGATCACGGCAACACATAGCGTGCCCGAAGCCGCGTGAATGCAGGGCCATCAAACGCCGGGCCCTGCACCGGAATGGTACCGGCCACCACGCGGGTGGCCGGTACGGGGTACATCAGGCGGCGACGATGTTCACGATCTTGCCCGGCACGATGATGATCTTGCGCACCGTCAGGCCTTCCATGAACTTGGCCGCGTTGGGCTCGGCCAGGGCCAGTGCCTCGACCTGCTCGCGCGCGGCGTCGGCCGCCACGTCGATGGTGCCACGCAGCTTGCCGTTGACCTGCACGGCCAGGGTCAGCGCGTCGCGCACCAGCGCACCGGCATCGGCCTGCGGGAACGGCTGGTCTTCCAGCAGGGTCTCGCCATGGCCCAGCACCTGCCACAGGGCATGGCTGGCGTGCGGGGTGATCGGGTTGAGCAGCAGCACGATGGCCTGCAGCGCTTCCTGGCGCACCGCGCGCCCCTGCGCACTGCCGTCCTCGAACTTGGCCAGCGCGTTCATCAGTTCCATCACCGCGGCAATGGCGGTGTTGAAGCTGTGGCGGCGGCCATAGTCGTCACCGACCTTGCCGATGGTCTCGTGGGTCTTGCGGCGCAGTGCCTTCTGGTTGGCATCCAGTGCTGCAACATCCAGCGCCGGAGCGGCGCCATCGGCAGCATGCTTCTGCACCTGGGCCCACAGGCGGCGCAGGAAGCGGGCCATGCCATCCACACCGGCTTCGTTCCACTCCAGCGACTGTTCCGGCGGCGCGGCGAACATCGAGAACAGGCGCACGGTGTCGGCGCCGTACTTGTCGACCATCGCCTGCGGGTCCACGCCGTTGTTCTTCGACTTGGACATCTTCTCGGTGCCACCGACCACCACCGGCTGGCCGTCGGCGATCAGGGTCGCGCCGGTGATGCGGCCGCGCTCGTCGCGCTGCACTTCCACATCGGCCGGGTTGATCCAGTCCTTCGAGCCATCCGGGTTCGGACGGTAGTAGGTCTCGGCAATCACCATGCCCTGGCACAGCAGATTGCGCGCCGGTTCGTTGCTGTCCACCATCCGCGCGTCGCGCAGCAGCTTGTGATAGAAGCGGAAATACATCAGGTGCAGGATCGCGTGCTCGATGCCACCGATGTACTGGTCCACCGGCAGCCAGTAGTTGCCGCGCTTGTCGACAGCATCACGGGCACCCGGCGAGGTGTAGCGGGCGTAGTACCAGCTCGACTCCATGAAAGTGTCGAAGGTGTCGGTCTCGCGCTCGGCCGCACCGCCACATTCCGGGCAGGTGGTCTTGCGCCATTCCGGATCGGTCTTGATCGGCGAACCGGTACCCGAGAATGCCACGTCCTCCGGCAGCACCACCGGCAGCTGTTCTTCCGGCACCGGCACCGCACCGCACTTGGCGCAGTAGATCACCGGAATCGGGCAGCCCCAGTAGCGCTGGCGGCTCACGCCCCAGTCGCGCAGGCGGTAGTTGACGCGGCGCTGGCCCTGGGCCTTGCGCTCGAATCGTTCGGCCAGGGCTTCGAAGGCACCCTGGAAATCCAGGCCATCGAACTCGGCCGAGTTGACCAGCTCGAAGGCACGGCTCTTGTCGCTGTACCAGTCCTGCCAGCGGCTGCCATCCCAGGTGCGCTCTTCTTCGGTGCGCGCATCCTTCAGCGCGATCACCTGCTTGATCGGCAGGCCGTACTTGTTGGCCACTTCGTTGTCGCGCTGGTCATGACCCGGCACGGCCATCACCGCGCCGGTGCCGTAGCCCATCAGCACGAAGTTGGCGACCCACACCGGCACCGGCTCGCCGGTGACCGGATGCAGCGCACGCAGGCCGGTGTCCATGCCGCGCTTTTCCTGGGTTTCCAGTTCCGCCTCGGACACGCCACCCTGCTTCAGGTCGGCCAGCATCGCGGCCAGTTCCGGGTTGTTCTTCGCCGCATGCAGCGCCAGCGGATGTTCGGCGGCGATCGACACGAAGGTCACGCCCATCACGGTATCCGGACGGGTGGTGAACACGCGCAGCGGATCCAGCACGCCGCCGTCAACGTCACGTACATCGAACTGGATTTCCAGGCCCTCGGAGCGGCCGATCCAGTTGCGCTGCATGGTCTTGACCGAATCCGGCCAGCCGTCCAGCTCGTCCAGGCCGTCCAGCAGTTCCTGGGCGTAATCGGTGATGCGCAGGAACCACTGCGGGATCTCGCGCTTCTCGACCAGGGCGCCGGAGCGCCAGCCGCGGCCGTCAATCACCTGCTCGTTGGCCAGCACGGTCTGGTCGACCGGGTCCCAGTTCACCACCGCATTGCGGCGGTAGGCCAGGCCCTTGCGCATCAGGCGGGTGAACATGCGCTGCTCGTGGACGTAGTAGTCCGGGCGGCAGGTGGCGAACTCGCGCGACCAGTCAACGGCATAGCCCATGGCCTTGAACTGGCCACGCATGTGCTCGATGTTCTTGTAGGTCCAGGCCGCCGGTGCGGTCTTGTTCTTGATCGCGGCGTTTTCCGCCGGCAGGCCGAACGCGTCCCAGCCCATCGGCTGCAGCACGTTGTGGCCGGTCATGCGCTTGTAGCGGCTGATCACGTCGCCGATCGTGTAATTGCGCACGTGGCCCATGTGCAGCGCACCGGACGGGTACGGAAGCATCGACAGGCAGTAGTACTTCGGCTTGTCCGAAGTCTCGTCGACTTCGAAGGCACGGGTGGCGTCCCAGTACTGCTGGGCGGCGGATTCAACCTGCTGCGGGTCGTAGGCGTTGGTTTCAGCGCTGGTCATGGAACACGCGGATGCGGCGGCAAAGCGGTACAGCGTACCGCAGTGCGGCAAACGTCTCCAATCCCGCCCGCTGAAGGCCGGCTCCGCGAGCGCCCGAGGCCGGTCTCAGCGCGGCCGCGACAACGGCAGGGCCAGGGCCAGCCAGGCCGTCCAGCAGGCGAACGCAAGCCGTTGTGCCAGCGGCGCCGCCAACACGCCCTGCAGGGCAAACGCCGCCAGCGCGGCCAGTACGCCACAGGCGAGCGCCACTGCGCCCAGCGCGCGGCCATGCGCCAGGCGCAACTGCGACGTGCCCAGCAACAGGGTTCCGGCAACGAAACCCAGCACCCAGATCATCCAGGCGCTGGCATGCAGCTGGCTGGCCGGCCCGTGCAGGTCATCCATATCCAGCGGCAGCAGCCCCATCGCGGCGAACGCCAACCCGGCCAGCAGCAGCATCTGGCTGCCCACCCGGGGCGCCCAGCCGGCGGTTGCCGACAGCCCTCGGCGCAGGCACTCGGCCACAACCACCGCCAGCAGGCCCGGCAGCACCAAGCCCAGCAGATTGAAGGCCAGCGCATGCGGCACCCCCTGTGCACCCAGCAGCGCCACCGGGTGGCGAGCCTGTGCGTAGCCATCCAGGCCGGCGCCGAAACCGAGCACCGCCAGCACGAACAGCAGTGCGGCGACCAGACCGGACAGGCGCAGCAACGGGGACAGGGACGACATGCAGGCTCCGGAAAGGACGGCGACAGGAAGGCGGCATTGTCAGGCATTTACTACAACCCGGGTTGAGACCGGCATCGATCGTCACCATAGAATCGGTCTCCAGACGCCAAACGATGCTTCCCCCCATGACCGAGACGACCTACGTATTCGACGCCACCACTGCGACCTTCGAGGCCGAAGTCCTGCAGAAGTCGCTGCAGACGCCGGTGCTGGTCGACTTCTGGGCCACCTGGTGCGGGCCGTGCAAGACCCTCGGGCCGATGCTGGAAAAGCTGGCTGCCGAGTACAACGGCGCCTTCGAACTGGCCAAGGTCGACGTCGACAAGGAACAGCAGATCGCCGCCGCCTTCCAGATCCGCTCGGTGCCGACCGTGTTCCTGGTCAAGGGCGGCCAGCTGGTGGACGGCTTCCCGGGGGCCATCCCGGAAGGCCAGCTGCGTGAATTCCTGGCCCAGCACGGCATCGTGCCGGCCGACATCGGCGACGCCGTCGCCGAAGACGAAGCGCCGCTGGACCCGCAGGCGCAGGTGGACGTGCTGCGCGCGCAGATCGCCGCCGAGCCGGACAAGGACGAGCTGAAGCTCGACCTGGCGCTGGCCCTGCTGCAGATCGGTGGCGTGGATGAAGCCGGTCTGCTGATCGATGGCCTGCCCGCCAACCTGGCCACCGACGACCGTGCCGTGCGTGCACGCGCCCGGCTGGCCTTCGCCTCGGCCCTGAAGGACGCCCCGGCCGCCGAAGTGCTGGACGCGCGCATCGCCGCCGATGGCAAGGACCTCAAGGCACGCCACCTGCGTGGCGTACAGCTGCTGCTCGGTGGCCACGACGAAGTCGCGCTGGCCCAGTTCCTGGAAATGCTGCGGATCGACCGCACGTTCGAGGACGGACTGCCGCGCAAGGCCCTGATCGACGCCTTCAATGTGATCTCCGACGAGGACCTGGTCGGCCAGTACCGCCGCCGGATGGCCTCCCTGCTGTTCTGAACGGGAACCCACTTCGTTCAGAATCCCTGCACTGAACGCGGGCAATAATGCGCGGGATGGCGGCCGTACGGTCGCCACGATCCGTTCGGGGGGATGAGGTCGGGGCCATGGGGTCTTGCAGCTGCGCCCCCGCATTGCCGGGATTGCAAACTGTGACCTTCGTCCGCTCGCTGTCGTTCGCCATGCGCTTCCAGGGCGCGCTGCTCTGCGCTCTTCTCTTCCTGCCGGCCATGGCCGCCGCCCAGGACTGGAACTACCGGGTCCGTCCCGGCGATACCCTGTGGGATCTGGGAGGCCTGTACCTCAAGCCCTCGGTGCGCTGGCAGCAGCTGCAACAGCACAACCGCATCGACAACCCCTACCAGCTGCCACCGGGGCAGCTGCTGCGCTTCCCGATCAGCTGGCTGCGCATCGAACCGGCACCTGCCCGCGTGCTGTCGGTGCGCGGCAAGGTCGAACTGTCAGGCGCCGATGGCAGTGCCTCGCGCGCGATACTCGCCGGGGAACAACTTCGCATCGGTGACACCGTGCAGACCGAAGGCGACTCCAGCGTCACGCTTGAATTCGCTGACGCCTCGCGCCTGCAGCTGCGCGAGTACTCCCGGCTGCGCCTGGACCAGCTCAGCCGCTACGGCCACACCGGCATGGTCGATACCCGCCTGCGCCTGCAGCAGGGCCGCGCCAGCAATCGGGTGACACCTGCCCGTGGCCCGGCCTCGCGCTACATCATCGATGCACCTACGGCGACCAGCAGCGTGCGCGGCACCGTCTTCCGGGTCAGCGCCGGTGACACCGGCCAGGTGGCTGCCACCGAAGTACTACAGGGCAAGGTGCAGGTCGGCAACACCCACGGCAAGCGCCTGGTCCAGCCTGGACAGGCCAGCCGCAGCAGCAGCGCCGATGCCGCACCGGACGCTGTCTCCGCCCTTCTTCCAGCGCCGCAGCTGCGTAGCGACGAGGTGCGCCTGGCGCCCCTGCCGACCCTGCTTGCCTGGGACCCCGTCGACGGCGCCGCGCGCTACCGCGTGGAAGTTGTACAGGCAGCGACGCCGGAAATCCTGCTGTTTGCCGCCACCACCGCCGACACCCGGCTGGCGATCGGTGACCTGCCCCCCGGCCAGCTGCGCATCCTGTTGCGCGCGGTGGATGCACAGGGCGTGGAAGGCCTCGACGCCAGCGCCGATTTCGAACTCAGCGACCAGCCCCCGCCGCCGCTCACCGTGGCCCCCCTGCATGGGCAGACCGTCAACAGCGACCGCCCGCGCTTCCGTTGGAGCCAGGCGCCGGGCGCGCGCAGCAGCGTGCTGCAGATCGCTGCCGAGCCGAGCTTCGTGCAGCCACTGCAGGAACAGAGCACCCCAGGTACCGACCTGCGCCTGGCGCAGCCGCTGCCGCCCGGCGAGTACTTCTGGCGGGTGGCGTCGCGCGACGGCAACGGCCATCAGGGCCGCTACGGCCAGGCCCTGCCCCTGCAACTGAGCAATGAACCGGTCGACCCTGCCCTGCAGCCGCCTGAGGCCGCGCATGGCGAACTGACCCTGCGTTGGCAGGCCGGCAGCGAAGGCCAGCAGTACCGGGTGCAGGTGGACCGTCGTGGCGACTTCAGGGCGCCCCTGGTCGACCAGACCGTGAGCGAGCCGCAGGTCAGCTTCAAGCGGCCGTGGAGCGGCACCCTGCATGTGCGTGTGCAGTACATCGACGACGATGGTCATGCGGGTGAGTACTCACCGGCCCAGCAGATCAAGCTGCCCTGCCGCCTGTGCTACGGCGCCGGTGGTGGCGCCCTGCTGCTGTTGCTGTTGTTATGAGGCGCTCGCCGCTGCCGTGGCCGAAGCGGATCCTGCTGGCACTGCTGGCCGGGGTGCTGACGGTGATCGCCAGCCAGGGCCAGTGGCTGTGGCGACAGGACGAAGCGGCCTACGACGCCATGGTCGGCAACTGGGACTACCGCCCCGACCCCAGCGTGCTGATCGTGGCCATCGACGAGGGCAGCCTGCAGCGCATCGGCCAATGGCCCTGGCCCCGCTCGATCCATGCCCGCCTGCTCGACCGGCTGACCGATGCCGGTGCCGAGCGCGTCGCACTGGACCTGATGCTGTCCGAACCTGATCGCCGCGACAGCCGCCAGGACGATGAACTGGCCGCCGCGATACGCCGCAACGGCCGGGTGGTGCTGCCGGTACTCGCGGCACCGGCCGCCGGCGACCGCATGGCCGAGGAAATGCTGCCGATTCCGCAGATCGCGGCCAGTGCCGCAGCGATCGGCCACACCGATGTGGAAGTGGATGGCGATGGTGTCGCGCGCGGCGTGTACCTGCGTGCCGGCATCGGCCAGGCCCACTGGCCAGCACTGGGCCTGGCGCTGGCCGACCTGCCGGCGGGCGCGGTGCACGGCCTGCCCGACCCCGACCCGGAGATCGGTTCGCCCTATCAATGGCGGCGCAACGACTACGTGCGGGTGCGTTATGCCGGACCGCCCGAACGCCTGCCGCAGGTGTCCTATGCCGATGTGCTGGATGGTCACGTGGACATGGCGATGCTGCACGGCCGCCGCATCGTGGTGGGCATGACCGCCAGCGGCATCGCACCGCGGCTGCTGACCCCGACCACCCGCGAGTTCTGGATGAGCGGCAGCGAGTACCAGGCCAACATCGCTTCGATGCTGCTGCAGCACAAGCAGATCGACCTGCTGCCCCGTCTCTGGCAGCACGCCATCAGTGGCGTCCTGGTGGCACTGTGCGTGATCCTGCTCGGCCTGCGCCTGCCATGGCTCGCGGCGCTGTGCTCGCTGCCGCTTCCACCGCTGCTGAGCTGGTTGCTGTTGCGCGCCGGTGACCTGTGGTGGGCACCGGCCAGCGCCATGCTGGGCATCCTGCTGGTGCTGCTGGCCTGGGCGACCTGGCGCGTCTCGGCCTGGCACCGCCTGGCCAACCGCGATGCGCTGACCGGTCTCGGCAATCGCCTGCGTTTCGAGCAGTCGCTGCAACAGGAATGCGATGCCGCGCGACGCAGTGGCAAGTCCTTGAGCCTCGCACTGATCGACGTTGACCATTTCAAGCGCCACAACGACCACCACGGCCATCAGGTCGGCGACCGCGTGCTGCGCGATGTTGCACGCCTGATCGGTACGCATGCGCGACGCCCACGCGACATGGCCGCGCGCTACGGTGGCGACGAGTTCGCACTGGTGCTGCCCGATACCCCGGCCGAGGGCGCGCGCCAGGTCATCGAGGACCTGATCGCCTGCGTGCGTGCACTGCCGGCGCCCGGTGACGGCAGCGAAGCAGGCGTCACCCTCACCATCGGCGTGTTCACCCGCGTACCCGACGGCACGCTGCAACCACACCATTTCGTCGAAGGCGCCGACACCGCGTTGTACCAGGCCAAGGCCAACGGCCGCGACGGGTATGTCATCGACGGCGAGGCGTGACCCTCGCCGCCCGGGGTGCAACATACGCATGCGAATGGTTAGACTGGGCGCCTCGCCCTGCGCCCCCGGACCCGCATGAACGCCCGCCTGTTCCGCTTCGGTATCAATCTCTGGCCGCCGTTCCTGTTCACCGGCATCCACGTCACCCGGGTCTCGCCGGACTACCGGCAGATCGACGTCGAACTGCGCATGCGGCCCTGGAACCGCAACTACGTCGGCACGCATTTCGGCGGCAGCCTGTTTGCGATGACCGATCCGTTCTGGATGCTTGGCCTGCTGCACATCCTCGGCCGCGACTACTACGTGTGGGACCGTGCCGGTGCCATCGATTTCCTCAAGCCCGGCAGAGGCACCGTACGTACGTCGTTCCGCATCGATGACGCACTGCTGGACGAACTGCGCGCCGAAGCGGCCGCTGGTGACAAAGTGCTGAGATGGTTCAGCAATGATGTCGTCGATGAAAGCGGCGAAGTGGTCGCCCAGGTGCGCAAGCAGGTCTACCTGCGGTTGAAGCCGCACGCACGCTGAGCGCGCTTCAGTCGCGTCCCGCAGCAGTCGAAGCCGATTCCTTCTGCAACGGCACCGACAGCCACGGGTTCTCTTCAGCGCTGCGCGCTGGAGAGCGACGCGGCACCTGCAGGTGGCGGCCGTCGGCCGACAGCTGCGGCGCCCGCACCGGCGAGCGGAACTGCACCGGCAGCCGCTGCAGTGCGTCCACCGGATCATCCGTCTGCTGCCGCAGCCAACGCTGCGCCCCCAGCAGCCGCACCATCGCCGCGGCATCCTGTGGCCGTGACGAATAGGCAGGATAGATCGGCGCGGCGATATCGGTCAGCACGCAGCCCATGACGTTCGACAGGCAGCCGAAGTCATGCTGCGGTGGCGCCGGCACTGGCAACGGGCGATCCGCTTCCAGCGCCGATGTGGCTGCCGCGCCACAGGCCCAGCCAAGATTGCCGGCCGCGCGGGCCAGGGTGCTGCTGCGATCCAGCACCAGCACGCCGCCGAACTCCCGCGCCGATGTCTCGATCGCCGCCCGGCTCATCGCGTACTCACCCTGCATGGCACGGCACAGGCTCTGTTCCTCGGCCCGCAGCGGCTGCATGGCCTGTTCGCACTCCGCCGGCAAGGGGTGGTCGGCCGGCAGTTCGACCAGCATGTCGGCCAGCAGCTGGGCATTGGCCTGCACCAGGCTGGCACCGATGATGCTCTCGACCAGATAGCTGCTGCCGGGCAACAGCCGCCGGCCCAGTTGCAAGCCACGGCAGGCACCTCGCAGGGCACCGTCGATATCGCCCTGCACGTACGCCAGCGCGCGTGCACTGGTGGCGTCCATCACCACGCCATAGGTCGGCAACGGAACCAGAACGCCCTCGCCCTTCGGCGGGAACGGCGACATGAAGTAGTCCGCTTCGGCCAGCTGATCCAGCCGCGCATGCAACTGCTGGTGCCCGGCATGGGCCTCCACGAAGCGTTGCGGGTCCGCGCGGACCTGGGCGAGGCAGCCGCTGGCGGCCGGCCCGCAACTGGCACCGGGCCGCGAACGCAGCTCGGCATGGTTGGCCACCAAGTGTGTCTGGCCGCCGCTGCTGCCCCGCAGGTCGGCCTCCCAACGGCGCACGTCCTCGGCCAACGCCTGCTCGCGCTGGCGGGCATCCAGATCGTCGAACGGCAGCGTCCACAACAGGGCATAACCGTTGTGGCCAGTCGCCGGCAGGCGTGCTTCCAGTCGCTGCTGCGCCTGCAGCCGCGATTCGGGCACCGGCCACATGCGCGAAGCGCACCACACCATGATGGCCAGCACCAGCAGGCCTGCCAGGGTCCAGCCCAGTCCGCGCAGAATCTTCAACACAGCTTCCCTTCCATGTGCCGTTGCCACAGTCGATTCCCCAGCGTAATCGACCGGCAGTGACCGCTACAATGCGCGCATGTCGCTCGAAGCCCCCGCCCTGGTCCCCCGCCCCTCCCTGCAGCGCCTGTTCCTGACCGGCCTGCTGACCCTGCTGCCGATCTGGCTGACCTGGGTCGTGGTCAAGTTCGTGTTCGTGCTGCTGTCGGGCATTTCCAGCCCCTTGGTGGTACCGCTGTCCGAGCAGATCGCGACAAGCTTCCCGCACTACCTCGGCTGGGTCCGCGCCGAATGGATCCAGGACACCATCGCCCTGCTGGCCACCCTGCTGGTGATCCTGGCGGTGGGCGTGGCCAGCCGCCGCGTGCTCGGCCAGCGCCTGCTGCGCTGGGTGGGCGCGGTCATCAAGCGCATTCCGCTGGCCAGCATCATCTACGACAGCGCCAAGAAGCTGCTGGACATGCTGCAGACCGAGCCGGGTAGCACCCAGCGCGTGGTGCTGATCGACTTCCCGCACCGCGACATGAAATCGGTCGGCCTGGTCACCCGCGTGATCAAGGAACACGGCACCGACCGTGAGCTGGCCGCGGTGTATGTGCCAACCACGCCGAACCCGACCTCGGGCTACCTGGAAATCGTGCCGGTGGAACTGCTGACGCCGACCGACTGGACCGTCGACCAGGCCATGAGCTTCATCATTTCCGGCGGTGCCGTGGCGCCGTCCAACGTGCCGTTCACCCGTGCCGGCGAACGCACCGGCGAACGCACCGAATGACCCCGGCGCCGATCGAGCGCCCGCTGCAGGACCGCGCGGTCCTGCTGTTCATCGTGCTGGCCGCGTTCTTCTGCGGCAATGCGGTGCTGGCCGAGCTGATCGGGGTGAAGATCTTCGCGCTGGAAGACACCCTGGGCATCGCTCCGCTGAACTGGAACCTGTTCGGCCAGACCGGCTCGCTCAGCTTCACCGCCGGCACCCTGTTGTGGCCGGTGGTGTTCATCATGACCGACACCATCAACGAGTTCTTCGGCAAGCGCGGCGTGCGCTTCATCTCGTGGCTGGCGGTGGTGCTGATCGGCTACGGCTTCCTGTTCGCCTTCGCGGCCATTTCGCTGGCGCCGGCCAGTTGGTGGGTCACGTCGATGGATGGCCACGGCGTGCCGGACTACCAGGCGGCATTCGCAGCGGTGTTCGGCCAGGGCATGTGGACCATCGCCGGTTCGCTAGTGGCCTTCCTGCTCGGCCAGCTGATCGACGTGGCGGTGTTCCATCGCATCCGCCAGGCCACCGGCGAGCGCCACGTGTGGCTGCGTGCGACCGGGTCCACCGCGATCTCGCAGGTGGTGGACAGCTTCGTGGTGATCTGGATCGCCTTCGTGCTCGGACCGCAGCACTGGCCGACCTCGCTGTTCCTGGCCGTCAGCAGCGTCAACTACATCTACAAGATGGGCTTTGCGATCGCCCTGATTCCGTTGCTGTACCTGATGCGGCGTGCCATCACCCGCTATCTGGGTGCCGAGCGAGCCGCATCATTGCGCGCCGCCGCTGCGGCTGACTGAAGCCCCAGCAGCAAAAAGCTGACTGCGCCTTCACGCTGGCCGTACGCGGCCGGATCGTGCAAGCTCCACGGTCTGTGTTCCACGGAAGCTCCTGATGCCGCATCCCACCCGCGCCCTGGCCGCCGCCATCGCCGCGTTGTTCCTGTTCAGCGCCGTGCCGTCGGCCGAAGCTGCGAAAAAGAAGGCCAGCCGTCCTGCCGCCGCGCAGACCCGCCAGGCCGCCAAGCCCAAGGCCCGGCCTGCCCGCGCTACCGCGCCGGCCCGTGGCAGTTCGGCGCGCCGCGCCACGCCGCGTCCGGTCGCACCGGCCCGCGCCGTACCCAAGCAGGTGCAGCTGGAGCGCCTGTATGACGAATACTGGGATGCCTCGATGCGGTTGAATCCGCTGCAGGCAACCTTCCAGGGCGAGGCCCGCTACAACGACCAGCTGCCCAACATCCTGTCCGCCGCGTGGCGCCAGCAATCGCACGACTTCACCACCGAGTGGCTGGGCAAGGTCGAGAAACTCGGCAGCGACGGCCTGCAGGGCCAGGACCTGCTCAGCTACGAGATCTTCGTGCGCGACGCGCGCGCTTCGCTGGCCGCCGAGCGCTACCCGAGCTGGATGATGCCGATCAGCCAGTACTACAACGTCGGCAGCATCATGGCGATCCTCGGTGCAGGTGCCGGCGCGCAGCCGTTCAACACAGTGCAGGACTACGACACCTGGTCGCGCCGTTCGCTCGGCATTCCCGAGCTGTTCGACCAGGCCATCGACAACATGCGCCAGGGCATGAAGGCCGGCGTGGTGCAGCCACGCGACCTGATGGAAAAAGTGCTGCCGCAGCTGGATGCAGTGATCAAGCCGACCGCCGAAGAGAGCATCTTCTGGTCGCCGATCCGCACCATGCCGAACACCATCGCGGCCGAGGACAAGGCCCGCATCAGCGCCGAATACAAGCGCATGATCGAACTGCGCATCATGCCGGCCTATCGCGCCCTGCGCGGTTTCATCGCCACCGAATACCTGCCCGCCTCGCGCACCAGCAGCGGCCTGGGCGCACTGCCCGATGGCCAGGCCTGGTACGCCAACCTGATCGTGCAGACCACGGCCAGCGACCAGACCGCCGCGCAGCTGCACGCGCTGGGCGAACAGCGCGTGCAGGAACTGCAGGCGCAGATCGCCACGGTGATGAAGGACGCCAAGCTGCGCGGCACGCCGGCCAAGCTGCTGCGCAGCATGCGTAACGACCGCCAGTTCCAGTACGGCGACGCCAATGCGTTGATCAACCGCTATCGCCAGGTGCAGCAGCAGGTCAACGCACGCCTGCCGCAGGTGCTCGATACCCTGCCCAAGTCCACGCTGGACGTGCGCGCGGTGGAACCGGAGCGTGCACTGACCGCCGCAGCAGCGGCCTACCAGCCGTCTGCGGCCGGGCAACCGGGCGTGCTGTACGTGAACACCCGCGACCTGCCCAGCCGCAAGCGCTGGAACGTGCCGGTGCAGTACCTGCATGAAGCGATCCCCGGCCACCACCTGCAACTGGGCCTGCAGCAGGAGCTGGCCAAGCTGCCGCGCTTCCGCCGCCTGGGTGGCGATCTCGCCTTCGTCGAAGGCTGGGGCCTGTATGCCGAAACACTGGGTGAGAACCTGGGCATCTACACCGATCCCTACGACCGCATCGGCTACCTGTATTCGCGCCTGCTGCGCGCTGCCCGCGTGGTGGCCGACACCGGCGTGAACGCCCAGGGCTGGAGCAAGCAGCAGGCCGTGGCCTACCTGCAGAAGACCGTGGACATGAGCAGCGATGACGCCAACGCCGAAGTCGAGCGGATCATGGCCCAGCCCGGCCAGGCGCTGTCCAACGTGGCCGGCCTGACCACCATTGTCGCCCTGCGCGACAAGGCCAAGGCACGCCAGGGTGCCGCCTTCGACCTGCGCCGCTTCCACGCCGAACTGCTGAAGGATGGCTCGATGCCGCTGGACGTGCTGGACCGCAAGATGGAGCGCTGGATGGCGCAGCCGGCCAGCGCCACACCCGCGCCTTCACCCTGACCCCTCCGGAGCCGCCATGCGCCCTGCCGTCGTCCTGTTCGCCGCCGTGCTGGGCCTGCTGCCGCTGGCCACCTCCGCCGCACCGGTGCTGACCCCACCGGATGCGGGCATCGACGGCCTGATGCAGGCCCACGATGGCCAGGTACCCGGCGCCGCCGTGCTGGTACTGCACGACGGGCAACCGGTATTCCGCCGCGGCTACGGCCTGGCGGTGCTGGAGGACGGCACCACGGTCACCGCGGCCAGCAACTTCCGGCTGGCCTCGGTCAGCAAGCAGTTCACCGCTGCGGCGGTGCTGCTGCTGGTGGAGGATGGCCGGCTTGGGCTCGACCAGCCGGCCCGGCAGTGGCTGCCCGAGTTGCCGCCGGCTGCAGCGGCCATCACGATCCGCCAGCTGCTCTCGCACACCAGCGGCCTGCTCGACTACGAAGACCTGATGGACCCGGCGGACACACGGCAGGTACACGATGCCGATGTGCTGGCCCTGCTGTCGCGCCAGGACCGGCTGAACTTCGCACCGGGCACGCAGTACCGCTACAGCAACAGCGGCTATGCACTGCTGGCAATGATCGTCGGCCGCGCCTCCGGCCAGGATTTTGCCGCCTTCCTGCAGCAGCGCGTCTTCGCGCCGCTGGGCATGGCCCACACCGTGGCCCACCAGGACGGTGTCGATACGGTGCCAGCACGTGCCTATGGCTACAGCTGGATCGACGGTCGCTGGCAACGCACCGACCAGAGCACCACCAGCGCCGTGCTCGGCGATGGCGGCATCTATTCCTCGCTGGACGACCTCGCCCGCTGGGATGCCGCGCTGTATGACGACCGCCTGCTGTCGAAGGCCTCGCGCCGCGCGATGTTCAGCCCGGCCACGTCGACGCCTGAAGCCGACGTGCCGCACTACGGCTTCGGCTGGCGCCTGAACGGGCCGGTGCAATGGCACAGCGGCGAGAGCATCGGTTTCCGCAACGTGATCGTGCGCCATCCGGAGAAGCACCTGACCGTGATCGTGCTGACCAACCGCAACGACCCCGAACCCTATCCGCTGGCGCTGAAGATCGCCCAGCGCTGGCTGGACACCCTGCAATGACCCGCGATGCCGACGCCCTGCTGGGCATCCACCACGCCGCACTGATCTGCAGCGACTACGCACGCTCGAAGGACTTCTACGTGCGCATCCTCGGCCTGCGCGTGCTGGCCGAGAACCACCGTGCCGCGCGCGATTCCTGGAAGCTGGACCTGGCCCTGCCCGACGGCGGCCAGCTGGAACTGTTCTCCTTCCCCTCGCCGCCACCCCGGCCCAGCCGCCCGGAAGCCCAGGGCCTGCGCCACCTCGCGTTCCGCGTCGTCCGGCTGGAACCCTTCATCCAGCGTCTGGCCGCACATGGCGTGGTGTGCGAACCGATCCGCGTGGACGAATACACCGGCCGCCGCTTCACCTTCTTCGCCGACCCCGACGACCTGCCGCTGGAGCTGTACGAAGTCGGTTGAGCGTTCTTCAATCGAGATTCATCCACGCATGGCGTGGATCTACCGTGTCGACCTTGGTCGACACCTACCAACAGCCGCAGAAATCTGTCAGAGGCGGGGCGGTGTGGGTGGGCAGGACCGTTGGCGCCATGGATGGCGCCATCGAGCCCCCATG